>JBBSJN010000275.1:0-3677 GCA_038257235.1 Chitinophagales bacterium | reverse complement strand
GTTGTAGTTTAATATTTGTTTTTATAAGGGTGAACAATAGCAGATACGGGATGCCATATCGTTTCAGATTTTTAAAAAGAAAATTATAATTGTTCACATCATTGTATTTTTGAAAACCAATCTAAATAAAAAATCGTATGGCCTACTGGCTGGCAAAATCTGAACCCTCAACCTATAGTTGGGATGACCTGATAAAAGAAAAGCAAACCTGCTGGAGTGGTATAAGAAATTATACTGCACGGCTTCATATGCGGAATATGAAAAAGGGAGATGAAGTGTTTTTTTATCATAGCAACGAAGGAGTGGAAATTGTAGGAATTGCTAAAGTGATTAAAGAAGCCTACCCCGATCCGACTACGGATGATGACAGATGGGTAGCTGTTGATCTGAAGCCTGTAAAAAAACTAAAGAACCCGGTTAGTCTTGATGCAATTAAAAAAGAAAAAAGTTTAAAGGAGATGGCATTAGTCCGCATCAGCCGTCTTTCATTGCAGCCCGTAAGTGATGAAGAGTGGGAGATTGTGATGAAAATGTCAGGGGAGAAGTAACCTCATTTTATATTTCACAATAACCTTTAACTTTTATGATGGGTTACATTTTAATGACTTGTGGTATCAATACCTGATTCTCACATTTAACCATTAAAAATATTACCATGAAAAAAATTATCATCGGGTTGCTGATTCTAGCAGCCAGTATCGCCGTCTTTTATTTTGTTTATAACAAACCCTCCGATAAGCCTGGACAAGAGAATGATGAAAAAGAATTAATTGTTGGCAAATGGAAAGCCATCTCGTTAGATGACTTCGATTCACTTGCTGTTAAACATTTTCTGACTTTTAATAAAAATGGAACGCTTATCCGGTCTCAAAGTGATTCCGGAATAAATGATACAACATCTTATAAATGGATAAGCTCATCTGAAATTAGTTGGAGCGAAGATCCGAAAGATACAGATGGACATAGCTACAAAATAGCAAGGCTAACAAAAGACAGTCTTCAATTTCAAATTACGGATTCAATAGTTGCTTTGTTGATTAAGCAATAACTGATTTGTTCTTCTAATTTATGCAAAAGCAACAGCTTTGCATCTTGTCTATAATAAATCAAAATAAAAGCCATGAAAAAAATATTTGTTGTATTAGCAGCTATGATGTTACTATTTTCCTGTAATAAAAATTCAGATCAAAAAAATCAGAGTATATCAAACATGAAGCTTGAAGATATGACTCTTGAAAAGATTGAATACTCCACCGATACAACAACAGCACCTTTCGATCAAAACGAACCCGAAGAAGCTAATGATAAAAAGAAACAACCGGTAAAACAATCAACACCCAACCCGGATTGGGATAAAAAAATAATCAAAAATGCTACTCTTAATGTGGAAGTATCCGATGACCAGAAGTTCTATTCCACATTCCTGGAAAAAGTTAGAAATCTTGGAGGTTATGTAGCACAGGAAGAACAAAATCAATCAGAATACAGAATTGAAAATACAATTGTTTTAAAAGTACCTTTTGATCAATTTGAAAATGCCGTAGCAATACTTACGACAGGTGTAGAAAAGATTAATGAAAAGAAAATTTCCTCTCAGGATGTTACTGCTGAATATGTAGATACAAGGTCAAGGATTGAGGCTAAAAAGCAATTCAGAAACAGGTATATGGATTTGTTGAAGCAAGCTAAAAACATGGAGGAGATTTTGAGTGTACAATCTGAAATAAATAATATTCAGGAAGAGATTGAATCAGCAACGGGACGGATGAATTATCTGGGGCAATCATCTGCATTTAGTACAATCAGTCTTACATACTATAAGGTATTAGATTCTTCGTCTAAAGAAAATACAAGTCCGTCTTTTGTTTCAAAAATAACCGAAGCATTTAAAACCGGATTGGGATGGATTAGTGATTTGTTTATCGGACTGATTTCAATATGGCCATTGTTGCTGGCAAGTTTTGTTCTTATAATCATTTACAAAAAAATAAAACCAGTAAAAGCAAAACAAGCCTGATGATCTATTTCTTCTTTACATTTGAACATGTCAAAAAAGAAATTAGTCATCCTATCCGGTGCCGGCATAAGTGCAGAAAGCGGATTAAGAACTTTCCGTGACAGTGATGGTTTGTGGGAAGGTTATAATGTAGAAGATGTGGCAACGCCGGAAGCTTGGAAAAAAGACCCGCAACTGGTTCTCAATTTTTATAATGAACGAAGAAGAAATGTGGCAGATGCAAAACCCAATGCTGCACATATCGGTTTAGCAGAATTAGAAAACGATTTTGACATTACAGTCATTACTCAAAATATTGATGACTTACATGAAAGGGCAGGTTCTACAAACGTTCTGCATCTGCATGGAGAAATATTTAAAATGCGGAGTGAGTGGGATGATGATCTGATTTCAGAAATAAAGGCAGATATTAAATTAGGAGATATGGCCGCTGATGGCAGGCAGTTACGACCTTATATCGTTTGGTTTGGCGAACCTGTAGTAATGATGGAAAAAGCAGTGGAAGTAGTTTATGCTGCTGATGTATTTGCAGTGATTGGTACATCATTGGCAGTTTATCCGGCAGCAGGATTGATTAATTATGTGTTGGAAAGTACGCCTAAATATATCATTGATAAAAAGATTCCATATACTTCGCCAATGAAAAATCTGACATTGATTGAAAAACCGGCAACAGAAGGAATAGAAGATTTAAAGAAGTTATTACTTGGGTGAAGATTCTATAAGTAAGCTTTTCATTTTACCTGATTTATCCTTTCATCAAATTTTACATTGTATGTTTCCAATTCTGCAAGCACTGGTTCGTAGATTTCTTTCACAGTAGGTATATGCAGTCCCGTTAACTTTATTTTTCCATTTAAAATATGCTTAGCCGCAATACCTAAAGGCAACCCAACTGTTTTTGCCATGGCAGTTCTTAAATTATTTTCACCTTTTACAACCAATGAACTATTGATAATAGTTTTCTTTCCATCCAATTCATATTCGATTTCATGCAGCATCACAATCATATCCTTATCATAAGGTCGAAGGGCTAGTTTTTTTTCAACAGCAAACTGTAAAATATCTGCGGCACTGCATAACCCTTTATTTACTTCAGTATCCTTATCATCTAATCCTAAAAAGAAAAGTTGCTTTAATGTAAGGTTTGCTTCATGCATCTTATGTGCTAAAATGGAGGCAGCTTTATTTTTCACTTCATCAATTTCTACTTCTTCCAAATTTCCTTTTGCATCTGCAGTCATAAATGTATCGGGTATACTCTTACCTGTTTGTTCTGCTTCATTTTCAGCCTCCATTAATTTCATCAATGTTTCCATCATACCTTTGGTTTCTTCGAAGCGTTCTGTTAATTGCTGTGTAAGCCATTTACCAAAACCGTTCTTGTCCATATGCTCCTTGAAAACCTCCTGCAATGTTTTTCCATCTGTTGCATATTGAAGTTTTTCATCAATTAGTTTCAGGTCAATCACATTTTTCCAGCCATACATAAAATCAGGGTGACGTAATGTTGTTCTTATAAATGTTGGCGCATCTTCAAGGCCATAAAGTGATGTGTAGCCCAACGAATCTCTGTTTGGATACCAGCTTAGTGTTCCGATTTCTGGTATCTCTACTAATCTGTCAGCGGTAAAAAGTTCTTCATATCTCAGCTTCACAT
>JBBSJN010000274.1:0-3688 GCA_038257235.1 Chitinophagales bacterium | reverse complement strand
TTAGTTGCAAAATAATCGTTTTAAGTAAAAAATCATCAGATTGCCACATAAAACAATGCAAATCAGGGCAAATATAAGCGACAGAGGCTTGTTTTAGTAAGTTGTTTTTAGTGATTTTTCAATTCTTCCTAACTAATTTACAATATCCCGTTTTAAAAGAAAAACTAATTACCGGATATGTTTGTGGCCACCCCTTCAAAAAATTGCTTTAATTCTTGAAACATATCTTTAAACAAAGGTACAATTGATCCGAATCCATTGATAGCTTTTGGTCCCCAGGGTTGTATAAAAGAGTAGGAAACAGATTTATCAATCGTATCCGGCTGCAATAATTTTAACTGCTCCGCATAAAAAATAAGCACACTGAATACAGTGATGTAGATAGCAGCAAACAATATAATTCCGCCAAGTTTATTCAGCCAGCCTATCATTGCCATCTCTACTGTCTTCTCTATGGCCTTTGCACCTAATCGTATCAATAAAATAACTAATAAAAAAACTACTGCGAAAGAAATAACAGGCAACCATTGATCAGAAATATTCACGGATTTTCCTAAATAATCGGCCATTACAACCGATAATTTCATAGCTGCAGCCAAACCAATGATAACGGCGACAAGAGAAAACAAACCAATTATTAACCCCCGCTGGTATCCTTTCAATACAGCCAAAACAATAAGCACAGCAAAAATGATGTCTAACAGCATTTATATGTTTTGATAGATATGGCCGCTAATCAATTTTTTGATAACAACTCTTTCACGAATGCCGAAATTGTTTTTCCATCCGCTTTTCCTGCCAGCTGTTTGGTAGCGGCACCCATTACTTTTCCCATATCAGCAGGCGATGTGGCTCCAACTGCTGTTATTATTTTTTCTACTTCCGTTTTTATTTCTTCAGCCGACATCTGCTTGGGAAGAAATTTTTCAATGACTGCAATTTCTTCTTCTTCTTTTTTAGCAAGATCAGCTCTGTTCTGTTGCTGAAATATTTCAAGCGAATCCTTTCTTTGCTTTACCAGCTTCTGCAACAATTTCATTTCTTCTTCTTCCTTCAATTCTCCACCAGCACCTTCTGCAGTTTTAGCTAATAAAATAGCTGCCTTCACGGCCCGTAAACTTCTTAAAGCTGCTTCGTCTTTGGCTATCATTGCTGCTTTCAGGTCCGTCATTATTTTTTGTTCGAGATTCATATTATTGAAATTTCATTATTTAATAATTTGAAAAGAAGCGATCTGAAATCAGAGGTCTTACCTCGTTACTCAATCAGCTTTATTTTCTTTCAGTTGTTTTGCTTTGAACTTATCATAAAAGTCATGTGCAAACTTTTTCATTTCTTCCACTTGTTCTGTGTATTTGGTGGCACGGCCATACGTATCTGCCATTGTCATCATTGTTTGAAAATAGAAATCAGCCATTTCGTCCACCATCATATCTTTTGTCCAGAGGTCAATACGTAAAGCGGCTTTATCAGCACTATCCCAGAAGGAGATCATCATGGCTTTTGCCTTTTGTGCATTCTCCACACCGGTATCCGTTGCACTCCAGGAAATGGAATCCGGCACACGGTTGTCATCCGTCACCACATCTATAGTAATCGTAGATTTGTTCATACATTAATTTATTAAAGGTGGCAAAGGTAAATGAAATCAGCCGATGGCTTTTTCAATGCTCTTCCACAAAAGATTTGCAGTTGTATCCCAACAATAGACAGCAGCAGCTTTTCTACCTTTTATTATCAGGTCGTTCCGCAATCTTTCATCTTTATATAACAGCATCATTTTTTCTGCAATAGCAGTATAGCTGTTGCCATCTACAAAAATGGCGGCATCTTTTACAAGTTCTTTCAGGGAATTTGTTTCAGCAGCAATTACAGGCACATCACATTGCATAGCTTCAATAACTGGCACTGCAAATGTTTCAATCATTGTGGGATAAATAAATCCATACGCAGCACCAACCACAGTTGCCAATTCAGTTGATGGTAAATTTTCCATCAACTCCACATCGCTTCGATATTTATAAGACAGCAGATTTTTTTTGAATGATTCATATGTTGCTGACACTCTGCCAGCCAGCACCAATTTCATATTCGTTTGCTGTCGCTTTTTAAACACTGAAAAAGCTTTCAGCAGATTCATCAGATTTTTATCAGCATCAATTAAACCGGTGTAGATAAAATATTCCTTCCCTTCAGTGTACTTATTTTTTATTGCAATCTTATCATCAGTTAAAAGAGGCTGGTACAGATCACTGGCTCCGCAGTACACCATATCAATTTTTGAAGTATCAGCAGCAAACTTTTCAATTAATTCCTGCTTCAAAAACATTGTGGTGGTTACAACTGTATTTGCCTTGCTTAAAAATTTTGGTGTTGATTTCTTTAACCAGGCTGCATGTGATTTTTTCATGTACAGCGGCTGATGCATAAAAGCCAGGTCATGCATTACAAGGCATTGCGGAATTTTTGTTTTCAATGAACAAAATCCGTCTGGCGAAACAAAAACATTGGCTTTATACTTCTTTAAAAGAACAGGTATTTTAATATCATACCAGTATTTCCATAATAAAGGATACCGTGCTGCTGGTCCTGCTACAACCGGAGTAATGTTTTCGTTGGTAATAAATGCTTCCTCAAAAGGCTGATCAAAGATGAAAATAAACTCATGCTCAGGATGCTGTTTGGCTATCTTCATAAAGGTTTCATAGATAAAATTACCATTGCCTTCCAGCTGACCAGAAAGCATACACCTCGTATTAATCGCAATAATCATGAATGTGGACAAAGGTATTGCTTGTAAGAACTACTGCGTAATTCATCTTTCAAAAAATCAAGCTGCATAAAAACTATTTCAAATTTTACGGCAACTATTTACTATCGCTGTAATGGACAATTAAACATGCATTATTACTGTGGATATTCATTAATTACCGTTTTTTAAAATGGTCACTTATACAATTGTATAGTATATGTAACGCCACTACTTTTATACCACTACCAATTAAGAGTAATCCAAAACCAAAAACTATGAAAAATATTTACTTACGTAATTCTCAGGGGTCTCTCTTTTTTTCTTTGCAATTGATTAGCTATAATACTGTACAGGCACAATGCCCTTATGGTTTCCCTTCCGGGCAGGTAGCATACGATACTATTATTGCCACACCGCCGGGTATCAATACATTGTTGGTAAAATTTCCACAGGCAGACCCTTATGATGGTTTGCTTACCTGCTTACGATTATGTATTTCCATTACAGGTGTGGTAGATTCAGTGAGTGTTGAAAACAATTCCGCTTCTCCGCAAACTGCTAATGTTTATTATATCCGTACAGATCAGATTACAGGGCCGGGCCTCAGTGCTCCGCTTTCCAATAGTATTAATTATCAATATGGACCTTATGCACTCGGTCCGTCTACTGCACCTTTGGGTTCGGGGCCAGACTTTGTTGGGATTTCAAAAGACACTTTATTAAATGCTGTTACATCCTGTGCCACTATTACCAACTCCGATTCTCTTTTCCAGTTTTATGGTCATGATAGTGTGACGTACCAATATAACATTACTGCGTTTACCAATGTAACCTGCACCGGTGGTAATTATAACAGCACCGTGGCCACCTCAGCATTAGTAAGGTTTCGTTTCGAATATTGCACCTGCCCAGGTTTGATATTACCTTTAAGTGTTA
>JBBSJN010000273.1:0-3700 GCA_038257235.1 Chitinophagales bacterium | reverse complement strand
TTCAAATCGGCAATAATTACAGCTAATTAGTAAAAAATGCAACTTGACAGTCCTGGTATGCAAAATTCAATTTAAAACCAATTATATAAGAAAATAACTTGCTTATTAATAAAAAAAGGAGTTTCAGAAAACCTCAGTTTTATCAGTTAACCAATCACTCTACAATGAAAAAGATTATATTATTCACCTTCGTAATAGCTATGACCCAAAATGGTTTTAGTCAACAAATCGAAAATACACCCCTTACAAAGTCTGATTATCTGCAAAAAAGTAAAACACAGAAAACCGGGGGATTTATTTTACTTGGAGTTGCTGCTACCTGCGCTGCCATTGCCGCACCTGGTAATATTGATTTTGACTTTTTACCTGTTCTTGCAATTGGTGGATTAGCTTCCGCAATTATCAGTATACCCCTATTTATTTCTGCTAAAAAAAATAAAAAAAGGGCAATGAGTATGACTCTGATAGATAAAAGGGATATTCATTCCCCAATAATCAGTTTAATGCATAAACCAATTCCTTCCTTATCAATTTCTCTTTCCTTATAAATCTCAAAAAACCATGAAGCCAGCATTCATTTTATTATTACTGACAATATCAATACAACTTGCAGCACAGCAAACTAAAAACAAATCTGCCAAACAAGTATTTGTGCGGATATTTAATGAAAACGGATCAAAAACTCATACAGGACATCTTATACAAACAACTGACAGCTCTATATTCATTATAGAAAAACAATCATCTGTTGAGATCCTTTCTTCTCAAATAACCACCATAAAACTAAAAAGATCTTTTGGACACACTGTATTAATTTCCACTCTTATTGGAGGAGGAGTTGTAGCTATTCTTGGTGCAGCATCCGCCGATCCTGATGCATGGATCTTTGGCTATACTGCAGGTGAAGGGGCTGTCGCCGGTTTAATTTTGGGCGGTAGTGTAGGTGCAGCAACAGGTAGTATTATTGCAGGTACCCAAAACAGGCCCATCTTTAAAATAAATCAAAATAAGGAGAATTGGCTGAAGGCCCGGCCAGTTCTTGACTCCTATTTAAACAATCAATAAGCCGCTCACTAAGTAAGTTTTTGTCTTTGCCTGCTGCACCCTATCCAGTACCTTTGCCACCCTACGCTAAAGTTGGGTAACAAACCCACTTCAAGACTTTATAATGGCGTAGTTTAAATCACTATTATTTAGTCATGAGTACACAACAACTATCCGAACAGGAGCTATTACGCAGAGAAAAACTGGCAGAATTGATCATGATGGGTATCGAACCATATCCGGCTCCGCTGTTTCCGGTAAATGCATTTTCAACAGATATTAAAGAAAATTATACAGAAGAAAAAAAAGAAGAATTTGCCGACGTATGTCTGGCAGGCCGCATTATGAGTGTAAGAGATATGGGCAAGGCCAATTTTTGTGTAATACAGGATTCAAAAGGCCGCATTCAGTTGTATATTAAAAGAGATGAGATTTGCCCCGGCGAAGACAAAACATTGTATGATGTAGTTTGGAAAAAACTATTGGACATTGGCGACATCATCGGCATAAAAGGAAGAGTGTTCGTTACCAAAACAGGTGAAACTTCAGTGAATGTAAATGAACTTACTTTATTAAGCAAGTCATTACACCCACTACCAATTGTAAAAGAAGCCGAAGGACAAACCTTTGATGCCGTTACAGATCCTGAATTCAAATACCGTCAGCGATATGCAGACCTTATCATTAACCCTGCGATAAAGGAAACCTTTATCAAAAGAACAAAGCTGGTGAACTCCATCCGTGAGTTTTTAAATAATCATGGTGCATTAGAAGTAGATACACCTGTGCTGCAAAGTATTCCCGGTGGTGCAGCAGCGAGGCCATTTGTTACACATCATAATGCATTGGACATTCCATTGTATTTACGTATTGCCAATGAACTGTATTTAAAAAGACTAATAGTAGGTGGTTTTGATTGGGTGTATGAATTCAGCCGCAACTTTCGCAACGAAGGAATGGACCGAACACATAATCCTGAATTTACTATCCTTGAATTTTATACAGCGTATAAAGATTATTTCTGGATGATGGAAACCACCGAGCAACTATTGGAAAAAGCGGCAATGGATGTGTGCGGTACAACAGATGTAACGGTTGGTTCCCAGACTATTTCTTTCAAAGCACCATTTAAGCGTATCAGCATTTATGATGCAATACTGGAACATACAGGCACTGATGTAAGCAAAATGAATGAGGATCAGCTTCGTTCCGTTTGTAAACAACAGCATATTCAGGTGGACAACACCATGGGTAAGGGCAAACTGATTGATGAACTCTTTGGTGGAAAATGCGAAAAGAATTATGTGCAGCCAACTTTTATTATTGATTATCCGGTGGAGATGAGTCCATTAACAAAGAAGCACCGTGACAAGCATGGATTGGTAGAACGCTTTGAATTAATCATCAACGGAAAAGAAATTGCCAATGCTTACAGCGAATTAAATGATCCGATCGACCAACGAGAACGTTTTGAAGAGCAGGCCAAACTGATGGAAAGAGGTGATGATGAAGCTATGTTTATTGATTATGATTTCTTAAGAGCATTGGAATATGGTATGCCACCAACTTCGGGTATTGGCTTTGGTATTGACAGACTTTGTATGCTTTTAACTAATAGTGCTTCTATTCAGGATGTGTTATTGTTTCCACAGATGAGGCCGGAGCAAGGATTAGCAACTGAGCAGGTACATTCATGAATACAAAACAATATCATATATAATTATTGAGTGAATAAATGCGGCCGGAGAACTAAGGTTGCATGTCAGACGTTGATGCATAACGTTTTAATACGACTCTACATTCTAGATTAATACTTAATTGAATAAGTAAATCTTCATATCCTGTAAGAATTGTTGTAGATTTAAGCAACTAAACTTAACTACAATGAAACCTTTTATTCCTTCTAAAGTAGCTGAAATAGTATATGCTCTTGTAATTGGCATGTTCAGTGTTGCACATTTTATGAAAACAGATATGATGACACCAATGATTCCGTCTTTCATGCCCGGAGAAGCCAGCATTTGGGTTTATGTTACTGGTGCTGCATTGATTCTGGCAGCAATAGCCATCATCATTGAAAAGTTTAAAACACTTGCCTGTTATTTGCTTGCAGCCATGCTGATCACTTTTGTACTGACACTTCATTTAAAACCAGCAATGGATGGTGATATGGGAAATCTATTAAAAGATACAGGGCTGGCGATGGCGGCAATATTAATTGGCAACCGGGGTTCAAAATAATTCAATATAACTGATTTCAAAACCTCCTGTATAATGCAGGAGGTTTTTTTTAAACAAACAAATCAGTGTACAACTGTGCACCCGGCACTACAGAATACTTTTCCAGGTCAGTAATTCCTTCTTTCGCCAACACTTGTTCATCAATAAATAAATTACCTGTGCATTCGCCGGAAGGTTGGCGTAGTATGTAATATGCCGAATCAGAAAGTATATCCGTTGTGCGGCTCATATTGGCTAACACTTCACCTCCCAGTAAATTTCTTACTGCCGCCGTATCAATCGTTGTTCTTGGCCAGAGTGCATTGGCAGCAATCCTGTCTTTCTTAAATTCTTTTGCCCAGCCCAATGTCATCATACTCATGCTGTATTTAGTAATAGTATATGCTACATGATTTTCAAACCACTTCGGGTCTAA
>JBBSJN010000272.1:0-3705 GCA_038257235.1 Chitinophagales bacterium | reverse complement strand
TTGCCCCTATTGAGGTTCCTGACCGAAGCATTTGTTTGCTCAAAACGTATTCTCTTTTTACTTCAAACAGTTTCTTATACTGATTGACAACCTTAATAGCAAATTGAAATGACTTGGTTATAATTAAGTTTTCTCTCATTGTAATCATGTTTAATATTTTTAACCACTACTTCCCATTTTCTATTTCATCCTTCCCTTTTCTATTTCATCTTTCATAATTCCTATTTCATATTTAATTACCTGTCCAAACGAAATATTTTCATCAGTAGGTGATAGCTCTCTGTTGAAATATAATTGTAATTCTTCTCACAACATTTTGATCAGCAGGTCAACCAATAATCCATTTTGAAAAACGCCTCCACTGAAACAGATCTTTCGTAAACCTGATGGGTCTTTAAGTCTTGTCAGATTTTGGTAAGCTATTTTTTTAACTGCTAAAACAAGTTGGACATGAAACCATGCAGCAAGTTCTGAGCTGTCTTTTCCATTGGTAATCTTCTTTACAATCTCTTTCATTAAAGATTGAGTGGATAAAGAATTCTCCAGCACATCATCATTCAACCAGCCGTCAGGAATATTCAAGCCGCTTTTAAAATAACGCAGCGCTTCTTCTTCCAGCAGCATAGCGGCTTCACCTTCAAAACTTGCTTTATCAATCAATCCAAGCAATGAAGAAACGGCGTCAAATAATCTTCCTACGCTTGATGTTTTAAGGTTATTTTTTTTGATTAGCAGATGATAATTTTTCCATTCATCCGGTGAAAACTTTGACTGAAGAATATATGCCGCTTCATCCATATCATAACAAAGAGAGAAAGCGGAAAGCCGTGGTTCGGTTGCCATCTTATCGCCCATAAAATGATTAAAATAATCAAAATAAGCAACCCGTGAAAAACGATGCTGATGATAAATGAAAAATTCTCCGCCCCAAATTTGTCCATCAGTTCCAAAACCGGTGCCATCCCACACAACACCCAGTATTGGTTCCTGATCATCCAATAGATTATGTTCACCTATTACGGAAGCGAAATGAGCTTCGTGGTGTTGCACGGCAATTAAATCACTGTTCCATTTTTTAGCGAGTTGTTCTCCAAGGTGAGAAGTAAAATAGCCGGTATGTTTATCTACCACAACCACCTGTGGTTTTACATCAAAAAAGTGCAGAAAATGATGGAGCGCTTTTTCATAATTCTTTTGCGCATCATAATTATCTGTGTCGCCCAAATATTGGCTGATATGAATATTTTGCTGATGTAATATGGTAAAACTGCTCTTCATCATTGCGCCTATTGCTAATATTGTTTTTTCAGGAAGTAATAATTTTTGGTTGAGATAAAAAGGAGCAAATCCTCTTGCACGTCTTATCATAATCCGTTGTTGAAAATAGCGGCTATGTGTAACTACACTGTCATCCTGCGGGGCTATAATTTCACGATTGTGAATTAGCATATAATCTGCATTAACACTCAGTTCATTCCACGCTACTTCATCGTCAAAAATTATTGGCGCATTGCTGACGTTACCACTGGTGGCCACAATTGGTTTCTTAAAATTTTGCAGCAGTAATTTGTACAAAGGCGTATAAGGAAGCATGACGCCAATCTTTGATAGTTGTGAAGCAATTTCATTTAATGCCAGGCTGCTCTGTGCCTCTCCTCTCAATGGTAAAAGAACAATGGGTGCAGCGGGACTTTGCAATTCTTTTTGTTCAGATTCATTTATACGTACTTCATTTTTCAAAAGATTCATATCCGGGAACATCAATGCAAATGGTTTTGCGGGACGATGCTTTCTCAACCGTAATTCTTTAATGACATTCCCGTTTGTGGCATCACAGGTTAGCAGGTAGCCGCCAATGCCTTTTATGGCGACTATCATTCCGGCAGTCCAGAGTTCGCAAATTTTGCTGATGATTTCTTTTGAATTATCATTCAAATTATGGTAAACATCAAAAGCTATCTGTTCACGTAATCTATCAGCTAATTCTTCAGGAGATAAAACATTTTTTTTATAAAACTGCGGCATGAGATAAAATACAGTGTCAATAAATGTTATCAACCCACCTGAAGTGAGAACATTTTCGTTATGTAAATTTTGTAGTATTATACTAAGCTCAGGATGGTAATAATCGTTTTTCGAAGGATGCTTTTTTACAAAACCATTTGAAAGCATAAAATCCTTTAACTTTTGTAAATCAGTATACTCATTTGCTATAACAAAAGATTGATTTAAAACTGCAAATAAAATTTCATTCTGTTCGGTAAATCCTGATAGTGTATAAGCGGTATCGGGAAAGAAGTAATTATGCAGCAATAAACTATTTAAAAAATCTTGCCATGATGTGTAAAAAATGGCATCTGTTATTTTTGTTACTGACCTGCCATCAGGGTTAAGATATACTTTTTGTTCCGCTCCTTCTGCAATAAAATTTTCTGTAGGTGGAGTAATCCACAAATTGTTTTCGCTGATAAATTTTTTTAAACTCTTTGCTTCTTCTTCTTTTGTGGATTGTTTTTCTTCAGCCATTCCACCTGCTTCTTTGCTTCTTCGTAAGAAACGGGCTGTTGTTTGGATAATTTCTCCTTCGCTAAATTGCTTCTTTCCTGAAATGATATTTTGGAGTTCATTTTTTGTGTTTTGTTTTATAAAATTACTGATTTCTTTGTTTATCGCTTCTCCCTCTTCTTTAGACAAACCAAGTTCCAGAATTCTATTTTCTAAAGTCCAGTTATATTTATCCCCGTTCTGCCAAACTTCATCTGCAACAGGAGATGTAAGCAGTGCTATTGTTTTTTTTATGACTCTTTGATTACTATAAAACAGCTCCATCACCACCGGACAATCAGGGCATGAATTGGTTTGTGAAAAATGTCTGCGGTTTATTGGGTCGTTGTATTCTGCACTGCAATTGCCGCACATTTTAAAATCCCCCATCGCCGTATTCTCACGGTCATAAGGCAATTGTTTGATGATGGAATATCGCGGGCCGCATTGAGTGCAAGTTGTAAAAGCATAATTGTAACGCCTGTTCTTACGGTCGGTAATTTCTATACGGCAAGGCTCGCACATTGCATAGTCGGGCGAAATAAGAAGCGAGGGATTTTGTTCATTACTGCTTGGTTTAATTATAAAATCTTTATAATTAAAAAAAGAAATTTCTTTTATGCAATGCCAAGTGATATGGGCTAATTGTGGTGCATTATTTACTACTTCATCATAAAATATTAATGATTCAGCTTCGCTGGCGTTCAACTCAATGTGAACACCATCATTTGTATTATTTACCCAACCTTTTAATTGAAATTTTTGGGCAAGCTGAAATACAAATGGACGAAAGCCAACGCCCTGTACCTGCCCTTGAATGTGTATATGCCAGGTGCCGTATGCTTTCAATACAGAATTTGTTTAATAAAAACGCAAGTTAGAATTTATGCGCAACATCTTTAATTCCTCATGCGCCTCTTTGGTCAGGTAGGGTAATAATAATAACCAGAGGTCAGCGATAAAATCAGCGTCATTCAAATGCGGAAGGCCTTTAATTTGCCGGGCGTAAATCCAGTTATCCATTGTCATCCAAAAAAGCCATGCAAATTGATGATATTGTCCATCAATCATCGGAGGTAGAAATGTATTTCTATCCACATTAAAATTGAACATCCATTCAATCTGCTGTATCTGCCAGGGAATATACTGCTGATGTTTTTC
>JBBSJN010000271.1:0-3725 GCA_038257235.1 Chitinophagales bacterium | reverse complement strand
GCTAAAGAGGTATAAATTATGTTTGATGCAAAGTAGTTTCAACGCCTCCATTTCTTCCCTGCTGTATAAATAGCCTGTTGGATTATTAGGACTGCAGATTACAATTGCTTTTGTTTTTGGAGTAATTACTTTTTCAAAATCCGCAATTGGAGGTAATGCAAAACCAGTTTCTATGCAGGATGTAATTGGAACAACTGCGACACCTGCAGCACAGGCAAAGCCATTATAGTTTGCATAGAAAGGTTCCGGAATAATTACTTCATCTCCTGGGTTTAAACATGAGAAAAACCCGAATTGAATGGCTTCGCTGCCACCAGTTGTAATAATTATTTGTTCGGGAGTTACTGTTATACCTACTCTTTTATAATATTCAACCAATTTCCTACGATAACTTTCATTGCCGGCACTATGGCTGTATTCTAATGTTGTAATATTTGCAGTACGGACGGCGTCCAAAATTTCAGGCGGTGTTTCTATATCCGGCTGTCCGATATTAAGATGATAAACTTTGATTCCTTTTTTCTTAGCAGCTTCTGCATAGGGTACCAATTTTCTTATTGGCGAAGCAGGCATTTGATTACCACGGTTGGAAATTGTAAGCATGCCACAAAGGTAGGGAAGAGGCAGTATTTGAATGCTTTCAGAAAGCCTGATTCCGTTCAGGTTTAATTTTCTTCCATTGGGCTAAGCAATGCCTGTTCAAGTGGAACAATATTTCCTTCGCATATAAGTCCGCATTGTTTTTTGCTTTCATATTCTATTTCACGGTCCAAATGTATCATGTCCTTTAGAAAGTTATTGACTGGCAGAACCATTTGTTGCAATTGATTTTCTGCTATCAAATAAAGAGATGTTAATTCTTCTTTTACAAAAGAGGTTCCTTCTTTCAAAAACTGCCGGGTATCTGAACTATATACCGATAAGAATGATTGCAGGGTATGTGGATTAGCATATGTGTTTTCAGGTCGCTTTAAACTTAATAATGTGTTTTCCATATGCAAGTCTTTGCTGAAGTATCCAGAAGATTCATGCCAGATTTTTTAAAAATTTTTTTTTGACTTAAAAGCACTTCTTTTTCTGAAGAATGTGGAAAAATAAGCTGTAGAATAATTAATTGCTGATTTTTATGAGGGAGTTATAAAATATTAATAAATCTTTAAATGGGGATGCTCATTAGTATCGTAGAAAAAAATCATCACAAAAAAAGCCTTCTCATTTTTTTGAGAAGGCTTTATTATAGAATGAAATTAATGTTTAGTTTTTAGTATTCGCTTTTTCACCTTTTTCTTTCTTAAAAGCATCATAAGCCTCTGCTGTCAATACTTCTCCAGAAATCTGAACAGTTTTTGGTTGTTCAATTCCGGCAATTTTCACAAATACATCTTTCTGAAATGGTGCAACAGCCGCAGCGTTATAATCTACTTTTAATTTTGCAGTAGCACCAGGCATAATCGGGTCAACTATTTTTTCAGGAGTTGTACATCCGCAACTTGCCCATGAATTTTCAACCACAATAGGTTTGTCGCTTATGTTCTTAATTTCAAAAACGTAAGAAACAGGCACATTGTTTTTTATTTTGCCAAAGTCATGTGCTTCAACATTAAATTTAACAACGTCATCAACTTTTTGTTGAGCAAAAACCCCAAGTGTTAATACAAATGCCGCTCCGAGTAAGATAATTTTCTTCATGTTTTATAAATTTTAAAAGGATTGTTTTTTTAAGAAATCAATAGAGGCATTAGCAGGTGCAGAACCTTCAGGTGCTTTCCAAACTATACCTTTTATTTTGATTTGTTTAGATTGATTGGTATTATAAGTAACAGTAATAAATTTTTCGAACGGACCTTCAGCAGCAGCATTATAACCCACTTTTATTTTTGCTGTAGCGCCGGGTGCTATTGGCTCCGGGCTCCATTCAGGTGTTGTACAGCCACAAGTGGCAGTTACATTATCAAGCTTTAAAGGAGTTTGTCCAATGTTTACTATATCAAAACTGTAATAAACAGGCTTGCCTTGTGGAATTTTTGAAAAATCATGCTCAGTTTCTTTCAACTTCAGAAAATCTTCGCCAGTACTCTGTTGTTTTACGACTGGTGCATGATCATGTCCTTCATGCCCTGTTTGTGCAGAAAGGCAAAGCACCAATGTGAAGCAAAAAAATGATAAGATTAATTTTTTCATTGAAAATCTTTAAGGACTTCAAAATTAGTAAACAGATGCCATATAACATAGATGGGTTGCAGTCATTTTAGGTATTTTTTTAAACAGGCCTTTGGGCTATCCAAAGTTCTTATTTTTGCGACATGGAGAATATCCAATCAGCTGCCATTACTGATGAAGCAAAACTCTCTTTTGACCGGTTTCGGGCAGAAGTACTAAAAGACTATGAAATTGCCTGTATAAGCCGGGAAACCAGCTTGTTAGGGCGAAAGGAAGTTTTAAGTGGAAAGGCTAAATTTGGCATTTTTGGCGACGGAAAAGAGATTGCCCAGATTGCAATGGCAAAGTTCTTTCAAAATGGCGATTTCCGAAGTGGATATTACAGGGATCAGACTTTTATGCTGGCAGCAGGACTGGCCACTACCGAACAAATTTTTGCCCAACTATATGCAGATCCGGATTTAAACCGGGAGCCTTTCAGCGGCGGCCGTCAGATGAATTGCCACTTCGCCACTCCTTTTGTAGATGAAAACGGAGAATGGCTTGATCTTTCAAACCGGAAGAATATTTCAAGTGATATTGCACCAACCGCAGGACAAATGCCCCGGGCTTTAGGATTGGCATTTGCTTCCAGCGCTTTTAGAAATATAGAACAGCTTCATGCTTTTAAATCTCTTTCAAATAATGGGGAAGAGGTTTGTTTTGCTACAATTGGTGATGCTTCTACAAGCGAAGGTCATTTTTGGGAAACCATAAATGCTGCCGGTGTTTTACAAGTGCCATTGGCTGTTTTTGTTTGGGATGATGGATATGGTATTTCAGTTCCTAAAATATTTCAGACTACTAAAGGTTCTGTATCCGATGCATTAAGTGGAATGGAGAAAAAAGCAGATACGAATGGTATTAATATTTACAAAGTAAAAGGCTGGGATTATGCAGGCATGTGTGAGATTTTTGAAGAAGGAATCAGATTAGTAAGAGAAAATCATACACCTGTTTTATTTCATGTAGAAGAAATCACCCAACCACAGGGACATTCTACTTCCGGAAGCCATGAAAGGTATAAATCTTCTGAGCGACTTGATTGGGAAAGAGAGTGGGATGGCATTCGGAAAATGAAAGAATGGATCATTGCAAATACATTGGCTGATGAAAATGAATTGGATGAAATTGCTGATAAAGCAAAATTGCATGTAAAAGAAAGTAAGGAAAATGCCTGGACCAACTATGTGAATCCAATAAAAGAGCAGGTTTCAAGAGCCGTAGATTTGATTAACACTATGGCGAATGGCTTGCCACAACATTCAATTGCATTACAAAAACTAACGAAGGCGCTTTCAACAAACAGAGAGCCATTGCGAAGAGATGTTTTGAAAACATTGCATGAAGCATCGGCTTTGGCAGGTAATGCTGATGTTGCTTTCTGGACGAAGGATTACCTGCAAGATCTTCAAAAAGAAAATTCGACACTTTATAATTCGAAACTATACAATGACGGAGCCAGGAGTGCTTTAAAAGTAGATGTGGTAAATGCTGAGTATGATAATGAGGCAGCAATAAAAAAT
>JBBSJN010000270.1:0-3742 GCA_038257235.1 Chitinophagales bacterium | reverse complement strand
ATTGAAACACACCCCGACCCTTCCATTGCAAAAAGCGATGGTGCAAATATGTTGAAGCTGGATTTATTGGAAGAATTATTAACGCAATTAGTTAAATTAAGAAAAGCAACTCTCTAATTAAATAAAAAATGGGTTATCAATTTTGACAGCCCATTTAAAATTATAATAAGTTTAGTATTATCTCAGATCCACCACTTCTACTCCCGGATATTTATTTTTATCAAATGTAAATGTAGCATCAGAAAGTGCTGCATTTGTTTTCATTGTAGTTACAGTATAGATATATCGATTGCCTGCATTTTCTAATACTTTTGTACTGTAAATTGATTTAGCAGCCTTATCCACCTGTACATATACTTTATGGAATGGCTTGCTTTTATCTTTTGGTGTTAATTCGATTTCCTGAATAGTTTTTGATCCGATTTTTTTCTCGCCATTTAATATATATCGAAAATCGTTATCATAAAAGTTGGTGAATAATTTTTGAGGAGTAATCATCCCACTTGATGCATCCAGATTACTCACCGTTACTTCATTCACCGATTTATCATAGTTCCAAACAGTGGTTCCGTTACAAAATATTTCCTGGCCACTGAAATTAACCTTGTACTTAGTTCCTTTCATTACTAGTTTACCAGTTTTGCTGGAAAGAGCTTTGCCAGAAGCATTCTCCACTTTATAGGAAAAATCGGCCTGAACTGTAGAAAATGTCTTGAATTTGGCACTTACAGCATCCAAAATGGCTTTTGCCGCCGGATCGCTGTTTTGGGCATTGGCAATAGTAGATACAATAAAAACTGAGGCTAATAGGTATATTTTTTTCATTTCTAGAAGTTTGTGTGGCAGTCTTTGCGACAAATACAAGCTGAATCAGTCTACAAGACAGTCAAAGGTAACTATATCGGCTCTATGACAGGCAATGACCGTACCGGGTTGCAAATCAATGCATTTTCTTAACAACCTTCTAACGGACTTTTCTGCTGTAGTCCCGTTCCAAACGGGACGAAAGCGGATTAACCAATTTCACCCAAATGCTGCTGTAATTCCATTTCGGTTTTTATCAGCACATCTCTTGCCTTACTTCCCTGATTAGGCCCCACAATTCCAGCTGCTTCCAACTGATCCATCAACCGGCCAGCTCTGTTATACCCCAGTTTCATTCTGCGTTGTAGTAAAGAAGTAGAACCAATCTGATTCTGCACAATTAACCTCGCAGCATCTTCAAAAAGTGCATCCCTGTCGCTCATATCAAAATCTTTCCCTTCCAGTTCTTTTTCATCAACATACTCCGGTAATAAAAATGCCTGCGGATAACCTCTTTGATTACCGATGAATTCCACCACTTCTTCTACTTCGGGTGTATCTACAAATGCACACTGCAACCGGGTTACTTCACCATGATGAGAGATCAACATATCGCCTTTTCCAATCAGTTGTTCGGCACCACCTGTATCTAAAATAGTTCTGGAGTCAATTTTCGATGAAACCTTAAACGCAATTCTTGAAGGGAAATTGGCTTTGATGGTACCTGTTATAATATTTACTGAAGGACGTTGCGTTGCGATGATCAGGTGAATACCAACCGCCCTTGCTAACTGTGCCAACCGGGCAATCGGCATTTCAATTTCTTTTCCGGCCGTCATGATCAGATCGGCAAACTCATCGATCACCAACACGATAAAAGGTAAATACTGATGTCCTTTCTGTGGATTGAGTTTTCGTTTGATGAATTTTTCATTGTACTCTTTGATATTCCTGGCACCGGCTTCTTTCAGCAAGTCGTAACGGTTGTCCATTTCAATACATAAAGCATTCAGGGTATGTACTACTTTTTTTGTATCGGTGATGATAGCTTCATCCTCACCGGGCAGTTTGGCCAGGAAATGTTTTTCAATGTGCCTGTAAACACTCAGCTCCACTTTTTTCGGGTCAATCAAAACCAGTTTTAACTGTGAAGGATGTTTTTTATACAATAAGGAAACAAGAATAGCATTCAACCCAACCGACTTACCTTGCCCTGTTGCACCCGCCATAAGCAAATGCGGCATTGAAGTAAGATCTACAATAAAGTTTTCATTGTCAATTTTTTTACCAATTGCGATTGGCAGACTGTAATTATTGTGTTGAAATTTTTCAGAAGCAAGCAAGGACTTCATACTGACGATCGTCTTCCTCACATTGGGTACTTCTATACCAATGGTTCCCTTTCCCGGTATCGGTGCGATGATACGTATGCCTAATGCTGCAAGGCTAAGAGCAATATCATCTTCCAGATTTTTAATTTTTGAAATTCTTACACCTGGCGCAGGAACAATTTCGTACAAGGTAACTGTTGGTCCAACTGTAGCACTTATCTTTTGAATCTCGATAGAATAATTTCTCAGCGTTTCGATAATCTGGTTCTTATTATTCTGTAATTCGTTTGTGTCCTGAATTATTTTTTCGCTGCCATGTGCTTCCAGTAAAGTTAGTGTCGGATATTTATAATCTCTTAAATCCAGCGTAGGTTCATACGGCGGTAAGTTTTCTACAACTTTCTCTTCTTCCTCTTCCAATTCATCAGGGACAATTTTAATTTCCAACTCCAGCGCATCATCCATTTTTTGAGCTGCTGGTTTTTCTTTCACTGGTGACAAAATTTCTTCTGCTGGATCATCAAGTTCCAAATCAGTTGTTTCAACAATGCCACTCTTTACTTCTTGCTTAATATCTTCTTCCGGTTCATCCTTTTCTATCATTTCAAAATCATGCATTGGCTGTTCATTATCCGGAAAGTTGATAACAACAGAACCATCTGCAAAAACAGAGTTCCCTTTCTTTCCCGTTTCTTCTTTATCTGCATATAGGTCATTAATACTTACACCCTCATTATTGGGAATTGCCACAGCTTCAAAACTGCCATCTTCATTACTAATGGCTTTTGCCTCTAACTTTTCAGGAAGCTTAAAAGCCGGATTAAATTGCCAGATAAAATAAACTACAGCCAGCAGCAATAACACGGCAGCAGTGCCGAATGTGCCTAATGCGCCAACCAGTTTAGCATTTAGCATGTTACCCACACCACCACCAAAAGCAAAATCACTATTGGTAAAAATAAAAGATAATGAAACAGATAAAACCAAAAGGCCTAAAGTAACATACTTAAGATTTCGCCAAATCGAAAACACTTTTCTTCTGAAAAGCAAATTTACTCCCACCACAAAAAAGAAAGTGCAGATAAGGAACGAAGCAAGACCAAAGGCTTTGAAAATAAAAAAGTAGGACATTACCGCACCGAATCGACCCAGTAGATTAACCACAGGTTTATCATTATCCAGCAAAGCGGAAAAGCCCTGCCTTGCAATAGCCTGATCTTCTTTCCAGGTAAACAGGTATGAACAAAAGGATATAAACAGGAAAACCGCCACCAGTAGTGAAACTGTTCCGATAATCTTCCAGGTACGTTCATCCCGGGCAATTGCTTTCATATCCAGCTTTTCCTCCTTTTCAGGACGGAATGGTTTGACATCAGAATTGGCCGGTTTTTTCGCAGGAGTGTTTTTCACTTTCTTTTTCAGCTTATTAGCCATGTCCGCAAAGATACTATTTCAGGATTTCCGGTTGAAATTTTATACCGATTGTGCATCCGTAACCTTGCCTATCGGCAGGCAGGTAGTCCTCCCGATAGCTATCGGGATATATTGGACTAAACGGTTGCTACATCGGCATAATACCAGAAAAAACTGGACTAGTTGTTATATAT
>JBBSJN010000269.1:0-3746 GCA_038257235.1 Chitinophagales bacterium | reverse complement strand
CAGGATTTTCAATTATAATACCCAAAAATCTCATCTTGATTACACTACTTGAAAGAACCATCGCAACAAAAAGAAGCCCAAACCACACATATCTTTTTTTATATAAAAGCCTGGGAATAAGAACATAATTTGTTACATATATCAACAATGCCAGGTCGGCTACTTTTATTAGTGTAACGATAAATGCTTTATCCGGCGAAGCATAATTTTCCTTTCGGAGAAAAAACCAGATCCCGAATGCCAGCAGCCAGAAGATAATATGGTGCAGTTTATATTTAATAAAGAAATGAGCATTATGCATAACCCGAAATAAATGTACTAAATCCAATTGTTAAACCGAATTACACAACCGGGCCTTTTCCCCTGATAACCCGTAAATCTTCCTTTTATAAAGAAAAGTTGACCGATGCTGTAAAAAAGAAGTTTTCTCCGGCAATCTGTTTCACCTTTATACAAATACATTACCATGAGGATAATTAATATCATTTTATACTTATGTACTACTTCTTTGATTGCCTGCTCTCAAAACAAAACACAGGCAAATTCTAAAAATGAATCATCAATCAGTGACAAGAAAGTAGGCGGAACTTGTGAAGGTTGTGAAGCAATTTATGAATCGCCGGTAGCATTTGATCAACTTAATTCAATTGATACTTTACCAGATTTTAATGAAGATGGGCCAAAAATTGAAATCAGCGGCACCATTTTTCAACCAGATGGTAAAACTCCCGCAGCCGGAGTCATTATGTATTTATATCATACAGATCAGCATGGAGAATATTCCGGTGGAGGAAATGGATCAATCTGGAGTAAAAGACATGGCTACATTAGAGGATGGCTAAAAACTGATAGCAATGGATTTTATAAATTTTATACATTGATTCCGGCATCCTATCCAAACACGACCATACAAAAACACATTCATCCAACAATTAAAGAACCTGCCAAAACAGCTTATTGGATTGATGATTTCCTATTTAACGACGACCCGTTTCTTATAGAAAAAGAAAGAAAGAAAAAATATCCGGTTGCAGGAAGCGGAGTTTTAATTACCCGAAAAGAAGATGGAATTTTAAAGGCTACGAGAAATATTATACTGGGATTAAATGTAAAAGATTATAATCGTTGATAAAAGCAATATTCTATTTTATGTACAAATCTCCATATACTTTGTAATAAGTAACACTTCGATCTACCAGATTTGCGAGCATTCCGTTCAGTTTTAAAAGCCAAAAATTTGTTTCATTGTCATAAGAAACTGTAATCGTACCGCTTGAAATTTCAATGTAAGAAGCCTGCTCACCAGACTTAAAAGAATATATAGCCTCTACTTCATTGCTCCCTCTTGAACCCGGAACGATTTTATATTTTCCGGATTTCAACTTTTTATCATGAAAATATAATGAAACCAACTGTCCTTTCTGATCGACAGCAACAGTTAGTTTTCCCTTTACCCTGTACACTTTTAGAATTGCAGGACGAGCCTCAATGAAAAAGTTATTGGAGCTGACTGTATCGGTTATAAAAACCGGGCAGGTTCTTAATGTAGAATCTCTCTCTTCCTGTGCCTGCACATTAAAAGAAATTAAAACTAAGATGATAATGGATGAGATTCGCATGAACAACTTTTGAGACATAAAAATTACATATAAAAATCAATATTTAGACTTTTCGCCAGAAATATCTATTTTTTTTCCCTTTCTCCGAAAAGAAGGCTGCCAATCCTTACCATAGTACTACCCGCTTCAATTGCAGTTTTATAATCGCTGCTCATTCCTATCGAAAGAATTTTAAGACCCGATTCAGAATCAAAAAGACCTTTCAAATACTCAAATTCACATTTTACTTTCTGCATAGAAGAAGTAAAACTGGCCATCCCCATCAATCCACAAACCCTGACATTATTCATTGCGGATTTTTCATATTCACTGATAACATATTGTAATTCTTTCTCATTTAATCCAAACTTCGTTTCTTCCTGAGCTATATGAACCTGAAGCAGGCAATCTATTACTCTGTTATTATTTTCAGCTTGCTTGTTGATCTCTTTCAGTAGTTTCAGACTGTCAACGCCATGTATCAGTTGCACAAACGGAGCTATTAATTTTACTTTATTAGTTTGAAGGTGCCCTATAAAATGCCATCTAATATCATTTGAAAGAAGAGTTGCCTTATCCACTAACTCCTGAACATAATTCTCTCCAAAATCCCGATGACCTAAATTGTATAACTCAAGAATATCTTCTGCCGGCTTGGTTTTAGAAACAGCAACAAGAGTTACCTGCTTATTATCCAATTCATTTTTTATTGCCTGATATGCTTCAATATTTACTGACATGATTCTTTTAAACCAGTGTTGTTGAAATGAAAAAGCCACAAGCAATGCTTATGGCCATAAAACATTTTTCTTTTTTTATTTCAAAATGCTTCTGCTGATTACAATCCTTTGCACTTCGCTTGTTCCTTCATAAATCTGTGTAATCTTGGCATCCCGCATCAATCTTTCCACATGATACTCTTTTACAAAACCATAACCGCCATGTATCTGCACTGCCTCTACAGTGGTCCACATGGCTGTTTCTGATGCAAATACTTTAGCCATTGAAGAGCTCAGCGTATAATCTATTTTATTATCCTTCTCCCAGGCAGCTTTCTGGCAAAGTAATCTTGAGGCTTCGATTCTTGTTGCCATATCTGCTAATTTGAAAGCAATGATTTGGTGATTCATTATCTCTGTTCCAAATGCTTTTCTTGTTTTAGAATACTCTTTGGCCAATTCGTAAGCACCACTTGCAATACCTAATGCTTGTGAGGCAATTCCAATTCTACCACCTGCTAATGTCTTCATAGCAAAGGTAAAACCAAAACCGTCATCCCCTATCCTGTTTGCTTTTGGAACTTTCACATCGTTGAACATAACTGTATGTGTATCACTTCCACGAATGCCTAATTTATTTTCTTTTGCTGCAACAACTACTCCGGGCCAATTTTTTTCAACAATCAGGCAGTTAATACCCCTGGAACCTTTTGAAGCATCTGTTTGCGCCATCACCAGATATACAGAAGCTGTTCCTCCGTTTGTAATCCAGTTCTTGGTTCCATTTAACAAATAATAATCGCCTTTGTCTTCAGCGGTTGTTCGTTGAGAGGTCGCATCACTACCAGCTTCTGGTTCGCTCAGCATAAATGCACCAATATATAATTCTTCCTCTTTTCTGCCCTGCGCCAACGGAGTCAGGTATTTTTGCTTTTGCTCTTCGTTCCCAAAGGCTTCTAAGCCATAGCAAACAAGACTATTATTTACACTTACCACCACACTTACACTTGCATCCACTTTACTTAATTCTTCCATTGCCAGCACATAACTGATCGTATCCATTCCTGCGCCTCCATACTTTGGATCTACCATCATACCCAAAAAGCCAAGCTCAGCCAGCTTCATTACCTGTTCACGGGGAAATTGTTGCTTTTCGTCCCTTTCAATAACTCCGGGCAAACATTCATTTTGTGCAAAATCCCTTGCTGCCTTTTGAATCATTAATTGTTCTTCATTCAGTTGGAATAACATATAGCGAGTAGCTTTTAAGGGTGTAAAGATAAGGGCAAATCGGGTTTTACGAGGGAAGGAAAGATTTGCAACTAATTTGAATTAAACTGATTAAGCTCACTATTCAGTAACTCTTTTTGACATAACTTTGCAATCGCAAACGGAGAAACATGAAAAAAATACATATTATACTTCTCGT
>JBBSJN010000268.1:0-3749 GCA_038257235.1 Chitinophagales bacterium | reverse complement strand
GTTATATATAAAATTATTACCTGAAAGTGGTATGCCATAAACTACGGCATACAAAAGCTATGTATTACATTTGGGAGATAAGCCACCCAACTGCATGCAAAAGAACAATTGGCCTTTTCCTTTACTATTAATTATATTCCTGATAATGCCGGGCATTACTATCCTTGCTCAGGACAGCAGTTTCAATACTTATACTAATATTAATAAGGTTACAGTAGCAAGATCAATAGCTACCAGAGTCAGCAGTAGTTTTATCGACCCTTCTGTAAAATTTGAAAAGGATTACAGCATTCTGAAATTTGAACCAGGTATAAAATTCAAAGGCGTAGTTCCCGATAAATTTGTAACAAAGAAACTGTTATTAAAATTTAATATTCGGAATGCAACAGACACTGCTATTTCAGTTTACTTCTTCCCTGGATTTTATTACACCAGTATTCAGTTATATAAGCTAAACGGTTCATCAATTACCAAAATACCCAATGTGCTGCCGGACAACCCCGATAGTATTGGCTACAGACTTATTACACTTACTCCGTCTGACTCAGCCACTATCATCGCAGAGCTGACATTTTTAAAAACCTATATCAATTCAATCAGACCCCGTTTAGTAAATATTAACCACATTAATTCTTTTATTGCCGAACTCAGGAGTGAACATGATAAGGACAACCTGTTCACTTTTCTTTTCTGTGGCTTATTGCTAATGATGATTCTTTTTTCAATGGCCAATTTTTTTCAGGGGGCTAACCGTGAATTTCTTTATTACTCGGCATATGCTTTTTTTCTTGGCGCCATGCTCCTTACCAAATCCATCAATAATTTCAGGATTTCACAAGCCAGCTTTTTTCTTGAAAGTTATCTGGATTTTATTCTGATGAATACCGGAATCATATTCTATTTGATTTTCATGAGAATATTTCTTGGCACAAAATCTAAATATCCATTTTTGTACAAGCTTTATACAGCCGGCACATTCTTTCTTTTAGCCGCAATGATTGGATATACTTTTTTTCATTATCTGACCGATAACTACGTATTAGAAAACCTCTTAGAAACTGTTACAAAATTTCTGCTACTGATAATGGTAGTTATTTTTCTGATTTATAGCCTCAAACATTGGAAAGATAAATTACTACGTTATTTGTTTTGGGGAAATCTATGTCTGCTGGTATTTTCTATCATTTCTTTTATAGCCGTATTAATGCGATCTTTTTTCTTATCTATTCCGGGCATATTCGGGTCCTCTCTCTTTTATTATGAATTAGGCCTTTTTCTAGAACTTGTTTTCTTTCTATCTGCATTAAATTACAAAAACAACAAAAGAATTATAGAACAAACAAAAGAAAGGGAAAATTTAAAAGCCCAAAATCTTTTACAAGAATACGAGAAGGAAATTGCGGTTTACAAAGCACAACAGGAAGAAAGGCAACGCATTTCTGCTGACATGCATGATGAATTAGGATCCGGCATGACAGCCATAAGACTAATGAGTGAGATTGCCCGGAATAAAATGAAAGAGAACACTCCTGTTGAAATTGATAAAATATCTTCTTCCGCCGATGATGTATTAAATAAAATGAATGCCATCATCTGGAGTATGAACAGCGGCAATGATACGTTGGATAATCTTATATCTTACATCCGGGCTTATTCCATCGACTATTTTGAGAATACTGATGTTGATTGCAGCGTACATGCACCGCATTTAATTCCTACAACTGAAATAACAGGAGATAAAAGAAGAAATATTTTCCTGTCGCTAAAAGAAACGCTTAATAATGTTTTAAAACATGCCAGGGCCAGCAATGTTTCTATTTCTATTGAAATAAATAATAGTTTGAAAATTGTGGTAACAGACAATGGGAAAGGGATTGATAAAGAAAATATCAGGCAATTTGGGAATGGGCTTAAAAATATTGCTAAAAGAATGGAAAGTATCGGCGGCTCATTTACAATCGAAAATAATAATGGCACTATCACCACACTTGAGCTACCGCTATAGCTATTTATTTTTCAATACTGCTAAAAGCAAAAATATCCAGCCTGCAATAAAAAACAATCCGCCAAGCGGAGTTACCGGGCCTACTATTTTTACAGCACTACTATCTTCTATTTTCAAAAAAGTAAGAATGTAAAGAGAACCTGAAAACAATATAATGCCTGCTATAAAACTCCTGCCTGCCCAGCTAATCCAGTTATTTTTATATTTATCAGCAAGAATTCCTATCGCCAGCAATCCCAAGGCATGATACATCTGATATTGAACTCCTGTTTGAAATCCATGCAAAATTTTTTCATCGGTAGTAATCATTTCCAGGCCATGTGCACCAAAAGCTCCCAAGGCTACTGCAAGGCCACCAAAAAAAGCGGCTGTAATGATTAAACTTTTATGCATGAAATATTTTATTGATTAACTTTTCTATTTCTATTGGTTCTTCGTCAATAGAAACTTTTGCCTGCTCATAATAAATTCTCCGGTCAGCAAATTTTTTATTGATATAAGAATGTAACTGATCATCAGAAAGATCTTTTATCAGTGGTCTTTTTTCTTTTTCCTTTATGAGTCTTTCAAAAATTACTTCCAAAGGTGTATGAATCCATACTGTTGTACCGGACTGATTCATATAAACAATATTATTAAAATAGCAGGGTGCTCCTCCTCCACATGCCATCACAAAACTATCATGACTTTCAGAAATAATATGCAGGATTTCCTTTTCTTTTATCCGGAATTGTTCTTCGCCTTCGTTTGCAAAAACTTCGTTGATCGTTTTTCCGGCCTGCTCAATAATTTGTTCATCAAGGTCAAAAAAACGGATGCCGAGTTTTTCACTCAGTAAGCGGCCCCAGTGTGTTTTACCAGAACCCATGAATCCTATGAGGAAAATTTTCATGCCCTTGCTATTAGTTTTAAAATGTAGACTTTCTAATTCCCTAAAGGGCAGTGCAAAACTTCTTGTCTATATAAGAGTTTTTGATTTAAGATTACCTACTCATTACATTAAAGAGCTTTTAGAAATATAAAGACAAATTGATCTAAGTTCCCCTTTAGGGGACAGGGGCTGTTTACTTAAACGCATTCAAACCCGTCACATCCATTCCCGTTATCAGCAAATGAATATCATGTGTGCCTTCGTAAGTAATCACACTTTCCAGGTTCATCATGTGCCGCATTACAGGATATTCGCCAGTGATGCCCATACCACCCAACATCTGTCTTGCATCTCGGCAAATATTAGTTGCTACTTCACAGGCATTTCTTTTTGCCATACTTACTTGTTGTGGCGTTACTTTTCCTTCATTCATTAAAACACCTAATCGCCAGTTCAATAATTGTGCCTTGGTAATTTCTGTTATCATCTCCGCCAGTTTCTTTTGCTGTAACTGAAACCCGCCAATTGGTCTGCCGAATTGTTCTCTTTCTTGTGAATATCGCAGCGCCGTATCATAGCAATCCATTCCAGCACCGATGGCACCCCAGGCTATTCCATATCTTGCTTTTGTTAAACAACCCAACGGCCCTTTCATTCCTTTTACATTCGGAAAAATATTTTCTTTAGGCACTTTTACATTATCGAAAACTAATTCGCCTGTTGCAGATGCCCTCAAACTCCATTTGCCATGTGTGGTTGGTGTTGTAAATCCTTCCATTCCTCTTTCTACAATCAGTCCATGCACAACTCCTGCTTCATCTTTCGCCCATACAACTGCTACTTGCGAAAAAGGTGCATTGCTGATCCACATTT
>JBBSJN010000267.1:0-3768 GCA_038257235.1 Chitinophagales bacterium | reverse complement strand
TTGATGCCAAAATACTCATGTATAATGCGATTACGGAATGCAGTTATTCGGCGCCATTCTATTTCAGGGTAATCAGATTTAAAATCTTCCGGAACACGGTTGGCAGCCTCACCAATAATTTCAAAATTTCTTACTACAGCATCAATGGTTTTATCATCATTAATAAAATCATCAAAACTCATTCCTTTAGTATACGAAAGTATTTTTTGAGAAGCTTCCAGTATATCTTCCAGCAACAATTATATTTCCCGCTTAGACATATATAAGATCGGGTTCAATAACGGTAAAGTATTTTGGTTTGATACCGCCGCGGGAAACAAGGTCTACCTTTAAGCGAAGAAGGGCTTCCAGTTCTTCGGCAAGATCCACAAAAGCAAGACCGATAGGTTGAGAAAAATCAACCATCACATCCACATCACTTTTACCAACCACAGCCGTATTTCGGCTATAAGAGCCAAAAAGAGCTAAGTCCTTAACGCCGTACTTCTTTGCCAGCGAAGGTTTAGCTTTTTTAAGCATTGCCAGTATCATTTGTTTATCTGCCACAGCTCAAAATTACAAATTAATCCGGTATCACTCCACCATCTTATTCGTATTTAGTACCTAAGTTCAACCTCCCATTGCACTTGATACCATTTGAAAGCTGTGTCGGAAATGGCCCGCAACTATAACATGAGTCGCAAAAAAACCAACTATGCTAATTGAAGCATTGAAGAAAGAAGGGTGGAAGGTGATAATTGTTTGTAATGTGCTTTAAAATCATTGAAACAGGAGAAAATGTTAACCCGGATTTTAAAAAAGCTTTATTATTGAGCATTGCACCACCCGACTATTTTTCTTAAATTTGTTTAAGAATGGGAAAAACAAAGACCATACAAAAAACATTAAACTCGAAAGGGGCTTCCATTTTTAAAAAAATGCTGGAAGACAAAAAAGCTATTCATCAGCATTTGAAAAAAGGAGGAAAATTGGATGACTTAAAAAACAAATACCGCTTTGTTAAACCCCTATCCACTTCAGGAAGCTGATAATTTTTCTTATCAATTTATTACTGACACAGGGATAACATACCACGTCTATTTCCTTGATTATAGCTACATGTTTGCAGGCTATCCTGCCTTAGGAAGAAAAATATATTCATTTAATATAGATGTATCCGAAGGAGATACCGATATTTCGGGTTCAGATGAACGAACTGGGCTCACCATTGTGGAGGTATTCAGAATATTTTTCAGCCAGGTAGAAAATGTTACCGTATATGTATGTGACAGTTCCGATGAAAGACATATAGCAAGAAAAAGAAAATTTGATTTCTGGTTTTGGAAGTATAGCGATGGGTCAATTATCAAAGAAGACGGCGTAGCCATTGTGGAGGATATGGAAATTTTAAACTCTTTATTGATTCATCGTAATAACCCGGATTGTGCTGAAATTATATTTGCATTTAAAGATTTAAACGCAAGAGCAGGAGATAAATAACCCTGCCTACCGGCAGGCATGAATAAAATTCCGGTTGGTTGATGCTAAAAAAATAACTTATGATAAAACCAATTAAAACAAAAAAGAATACGAAGCAGCCCTTCAGCATGTTTATAACCTGATGCAAAAAGACCTGAAGCCCGGCAGTAAATATGCTGATGAGCTGGAAGTGCTTTCTATTCTGGTAGAGTCGTATGAAAAAAAGCATTACCCTGTACAGCCACCACATCCGATAGAAGCCATTAAGTTCCGGCTGGAACAAATGGGTGTGGATGAAAAAGAGCTGACTGCTATTTTAGGCGGCCGCAGCCGCAAATCAGAAATATTGACTGGCCGCAGAAAACTTTCTCTTTCCATGATCCGGGAACTGCATGATAAACTGAATATTCCGGCTGAAACGCTGATAGCAGCTTACTGATAATTATACAGGTTTATCTGTGTTAAAATTTTCTGCAACAACTTATTTATTTCTTCCCTCCCGGGTTTCCAAACTTTCAAATTCTTAGCTGATGTATCTCCGGCTGGCCTTGTGTGTTGAGGAAGCTGGACGGGAGCCTTTGAGGAAAAAAAGAATCCTTCCGAAATTATTACCTGAGAATGAATGTGAATTCTTTAACAGTATATAAGATTTCCCCCGCCTGCAAATTCTATTTTAACAAAACCTCGAAATAATTATGAGAAGTTGGCACCTGCTTTGAATAATGTAAGTGGATTTATAATCAACCGGCTTTTAAACATTCTTCTTTGGTTTTTACGGTTGGAAACTAAAGAGTCATTATTAAACAAATTAACATGAAAAAAATTTATACTTTTATTACTGCTGCATTCCTCGCTGCTACAGTGTCGGTTTCAGCTCAAAAAGTCTCACTTCGGGTAGATAATAATTATGAAGTCAAAATTGACGGACGTAATTATGGTAACAACGCAGTAATCCCCGGTTTAAGTGATGGCAGCCACGAAGTGCAATTATATAAGGTAGAGAAAGCTTTTTTAGGCAAAAGAAGAACTCTTGTTACTACAGATCGTTTCGACATGAGAAACAATGATGTAAACATTGATGTGGACCAGTATGGAAAATTAAGAATTAACCAGTCAGGTGATTTTAACAGAAGAAACAGGGACAACAGAAAAATAGACGACAGGGACGATAATAAGTACAAGGAAAATAATGGCAAGGGATATGGCCGTGATAATAATCCGGGCCGTGGCAATAAGTATGGTCATTATAAAAATAAGAAAAGCAAAAAGAGCAAGGATAGTAAGGATGACAGGAAAGATGACAGGAAAGATGACAGGAATGATGATAGAAATGATAACAAGAAAAATAAAAGGAATAATAATTAATAAATACGTTAAGTTGAAGAACCACTCCGGAAGGAGTGGTTTTTTTTTGCCCCTTACTTAAAATGCTCCCTGCACTCAGCCACTTTATCCGTGTTTACTATATCAACACCCCATTGCAGCACTTGTTGCCATCCGGCAGGTGTATCAGCATAACCCCAGAGGCGAAACAGTTTTTGCTTAGCATGAATGGCAGCCGCTGCCTGTTCAATACCTTTTGTGTTATCCTTATAATTAGCATAGCCGTCACTAATAAAAGCCACCCGTTGCAATGTTGTACTATCATATACTTCATAAGGTCTGCCATCAAAAAAGAGCATTGGTGCATAAGAGTTCCATGCAGTTATTGGCCCTCTGTCGCCGCTGATGACGATTTGCACCGCCTGTTTATTAATTGTTTGGTCAAAAACAGAGCGATGCGGTTGCAGCATGGATAACAATTTCGCCAGCACCGCTTCTCCGTTTTCCTTTATATCAATCATCAGTATCGGTGCATAGCTGGTATCGTTGCTGATGCGGCCATTATGTGTTGCAAACAGCTCGGCAATCGGTTGCAGGTAGATGCTATCAAGCGTAGGAGCCGCTGGCAATTCTTTTGTAGAATGCGCCACCAGCAGTTTATTATTATACAGATACACATCAGCCTCTATCGAAAACACTTTATACCGCAGTGCATTGGTAAGCGGTGCTGCTTGCTGGTAATCATTATGAGCATGGATGAGGGGTTGCCCAATGGCAACTGATGAAAAGAAGATAAGTAACAACAAGCCGCAATACTTCATACCGTAAAGATGAAGTTTCTTTTTTTATTTATTCAAGGTGACTTAAAAGCCAATATACTTTAAGTCACATAAAATACTATTGCTAAATGGATATGAAAACCAGAACCGCTTTACAGATTAAAGAACTTGAAATATTTTTCATGAATGACCAACCATTTACCTGTCC
>JBBSJN010000266.1:0-3786 GCA_038257235.1 Chitinophagales bacterium | reverse complement strand
CTCATCCTTTCGGACATGGGAAAGAATTATATTTTTGGGCACTTATCGTTGCTATCCTGATTTTTTCTATAGGCGGAGGAATGGCCTTTTACAAAGGTCTTTCCCACATAAATGACCCCTTACCATTATCCGATCCCTTTTGGAGCTACATTGTATTAGGCATGGCTTTTATTTTTGAAGCCATAGTTCTATTTGTGGCGTTAAAGAGTTTTAAGGCATTCAAAGGCAAAAAAACTTATTGGCAGGCAATCAAGCTAAGCAAAGACCCCGGAAGTTTTGCTGTGATACTGGAGGATTTTGCAGCACTCATTGGCGTAGTGGTGGCATTTGCCGGAATTTATTTTAGTCATTATTTTAATGAGCCGGTATTGGATGCGTATGCCTCCATTATTATTGGCGTTATCCTGGCATTGATTGCCATATTTCTTGCTTATGAAAGCAAAGGATTATTGATTGGCGAAGGCGCTAATCCGGAAATGACAAAAAGTATTTTGGATTTGGCTTCTGCAGACAAGGCGGTAAAAACGGTAAGGCCACCACTTACGATGTATTTTGGACCAAACGAAGTTTTTCTTGCATTGGATATTAGCTTTAATAAAAACCAATCTTCCAAAGACCTTGAAGAAGCTATAACACGCCTTGAAAAAAGCATCAGATTAAAATACCCGATCGTAAAAAGAATTTTTATAGAAGCCAATGCTATATCGGAACACAATGATGCTTTAGAAAAACCAATAAATGAATGAACCGGATAATTCTAAATTATTTCACCCCGCAAGAAAGTGCAGGATGCCACATAATAAACATATACGCCAAACACAAGGCTTCCGCTGGCGCAGATATGCAGCATGGTTAAGAGCGAATGCGTATCCGTGCATCTATGCCAGCTGTGAAAATCCTTGTTAGAGGTGACACCTTTCAGCTGGCTATCCCCACAATAGAGGTAACAGCTTTCATAATTCTTTTCAAATTATAGGACCCTTATCAAAGGTGTTACCTCTTTTCTTGTAGAACATGCCAAAAGCTGTTATCCTTGCTGGCAGATACGGATCGAAGGTAAGAGCGAATGCGTACAAATATTGTCACAGATACGCCGCACACAAGGCTCAGCTGCATATCTGTGCCAGGGTGCGAGTTGTTAGAGGTGACACCTTTAATTAGTCTATCCCCACAATAGAGGTAACAGCTTTCATAATTCTTTTCAAATTATAGGACCCTTATCAAAGGTGTTACCTCTTTTCTTGCAGAACATGCCAAAAGCTGTTACCCTTGCTGGCAGATATGGATCGAAGGTAAAGAGCGGATGCGTACAAATATTGTCACAGATACGCCGCACACAAGGCTCAGCTGCATATCTGCGCCAGGCTGCGATCTGCTGCGGGGAAAATGTACTTTTTTTGTACTGCTTAAAAATTATAATTATTCTGCTTTTTAACCGTTAGGTTTAAAAGGAAGCTTACACCGTGATGCATGCTTATTATCGTTACACCTAACCATTGACGTCAAAAAATAATAATTAGGTAGCTTATAAGTTGCTGAGCCGTACTTTATCCATGCTAAACCCCTTATGAAATTTTAATGGTTGTTTAATTTTATTGCTTAATCAAATCGAGAAGATACTCTAAATTATAAGCAACTTGTACAGCCCATACGTCTTCCTCTGCTGTTAAATTTGAATTTGACAACACAACAATACCATCACCATTGGGGTAAAAAATACGCATAGAATTATGGCCAAGCCAGGTTTCTTCCCCTGAATGACGAATATTAATTAATTGATTGCCTCTATACCTTACAAACCAACCGTATGCATAGTATGTTTTTATATCCTCATTTTCAGAAACAAAAACATATGGCTTAAAAGATTTCTCCACATTGGCTTTGGATATAATTTCACCATTCATCATTGCTATGAATATTTTATATTGATCTTTAGCAGTACTGTAAATACCTGATGACCCTTTTTGACCGTAATTTATGACACTTTTCCCTTTATCATACATCGTAGCAGGTTGTTTTGCTGCACGTAAAGAATCAAAAGGCGGTTGAATAAAAACATTTTCTTTTTCAAAGCCCCAGAACCCAGTATGTTCCAAATCTGCGGGCTTAAAAATTGCTTTCTCAACAAAACGTTCATAGGTTTTTCCGGTCAATTTTTCTATTAAAAGCACGAGTAACGCATAACCATTATTTGAATATTCAAACATTCCAATCTGCTCTTTATTTACTGGAACTTTCATAACTGCCTCAAGCGCTTTCTCATATGTCTGAATATTATCTGTTGCATAGCCATGAGGCAATCCCGAGGAATGAGTCAATAGATGGTGAATGGTGATGTGTTGCTTATCAGAGGGTACATTTTGAAAGTATTTTGTTATAGGATCCTGAACTGAAAGCTTTTTATCCTCTTCCAACTTTAGTATTGCTAAGCCAACTATAGGTTTTGAATTAGATGCTATCCAGTATGCTAATGGTAGAGTAGTGTCTTGTTGTCCATAGGGCTTATCAATAATAATGTCCCCATTGCTAACCATATAGACACTTCCTTTAAAACCTTTGGTTGTTTGCTTGTTTAGCCACCTATCAAGTTTGATATAGGTAGAATCGGTATGAGCCAAAGATTTCATTACACTTTTTTCAGATTCTTTCTTAATAGAAGAACAAGAAAAAATTGTAGCACTGATACATGCCATCAGGATAAAGACATTCATGTTAGTTTTCATCGTAGATAATTAAATAATATTATTATAAAGAAATTGAATTTTTTAGTCTAATTTTTATTCTGGAACGATTGTCATTCAGCTGTTCTTTCTAAACTTCAATTTTTTGCCTCGTTTACAACGGCAAGTATAAGCGTAGTGCGGGTTTGCGAAGACGTAACTTTTTATTTTATCTAATATTTTCTTAAGAGATGAAAATTTTATTTTATCAATAAATCCCGCATTACGCTTATACAATGTTAGCGGTTCGGCTTTTTAGTTTCGTTATGTTTATTGCTGTTAATAATCACTTTTTAGTTGTCATCGTGTTGTTTGTATGGAAATTCCATTTTACAATTGTCCCAAAAATCTTGTCCGTTTATTTCTTGTATGTATTTATTGAAGAAACTAATGGTTTCATTTCCCATAATTTCTGTTGCTTCAATAAATTTGTCATAAAATATTAAGTGCTGTTCTGTTGCAATTCTTCCTTGGTTCATTGCATTAAAAATATCTTTTGGATCCAAATGATAATGGCACCAACTCAAACAGTTTCCGATTAACTTTGGATATCGTGTCAATTCCTGAAACCGATTATAATAACTTTGAAAGTGTGAATAGAAAACCATATCAGTCAATACCGTAAAGTATAATGCTACTCCAAAATATTCTTTAGTCTCCTTGTCTAAAAAATTTAAATGTGTTTTTTGTGGTGTTAATCTTTCGTGTTGTATGGAATAAATTTGTTTTTGCTCTTTGTCTTCGTGAAACTTACTTTCATCGGGAATTGTCGAAAAGAACTGATTTATGTCCTGTCTAAATTTTGAATTATAGTATGTCTTGAAGTCTGTCATTTTTGATGGTTTTGTCGTTTTTAGGTGGCCGCTAACGATCGGGTATTGCTGCAGGCAGGGGATTCATGGCTGTTTCTGCCCCCAACCGCTGCTGAATAAAGATATAAAAGTAAAAGATAACAACAAAAGCCCAAAGGTGCTTGTCCTGCCGGAACTGCTGCTGATAGTGAACCGCAGCCGAAGATAACAACGTCATGCCCTGCTTGCAGCAATACCTTTGTTGGTGGCAGGCT
>JBBSJN010000265.1:0-3820 GCA_038257235.1 Chitinophagales bacterium | reverse complement strand
GGAATAGTGTTCTGTGTCTGATAGTTTGCATTGTTTACAGTGCTATGCTGGTTCTCGTCGAGCTGCATCCAGAAATAATTCAACACATCCGGTGAATTATTGAAGTAGGTAATCGTTTCTGATCCGGTCAGTTTATTATTCACTTCATCCAGTTCGCATTTAATATCATAATCCACTCTTTGTTGCCAGTATTTTGTACCCGGTGCACCGCTGGCGGTTCTTTGCTCGTTTGGTGTTGGCAGAATAGTTCCCAACTGCTCAAATTTATTGGCATGATTTGAATTTGCATTATTCTGGATCTGCGCCTGCATTGTTGTAGCAAGGCCGACCAGCATAAAAATAAAGAAATGATACTTTTTCATTTTTTATGGTTTAAAATTTATTTTAAAAAGGAAGACGTTCCAATGCCATTTTCAATGCTAGGCTGAAAACAGCAGCGGATAAAAATAGTACCCATTCTCTTCTGTTTACACGGAAGATATTTATAATAAGATATGCTACTAAAAGTAAAACGATCACCACTACAATCTGGCCAACTTCTAACCCTACATTAAATCCAAACAAACCCCAGCCAATGCTTTGATCACTTGCCAGCATGAAACGGATAGAATTGGCGAAGCCCATACCATGTATCAACCCAAAAGCAAGAGCCAGGAAATAATTGATACGGATTGATTTGGGTGTAAATTTTTTCTGAAATAAGTTACTTAATGCTGTAATAATAATGGTACAAGGAATCAGAAATTCTACCCAACTACTGCTAAAACGGATAACATCGAACACACTTAATGCTAAAGTAACAGAATGCCCGATGGTAAAAGCTGTTACCAGTATCAGCACCTGTTTCCAGTCTTTAATAAGGTAGATAGCTGCCAATGCAGCAATGAACAGCTGATGGTCCAGTGCATTTTTGCTGATGATATGCTCCCAGCCTAACCCAAAATAAAATCCGAAATCCTGCATCTTATTATTAAGGAAAGCCGTCCTTTGCAAAGAATTTACATTAACGGCTTTCAAGGCAACAAAATAGTACAGACTTTTGTAACCAAAAAAATAATAGTGCAAATGGCTTCATCGCTCAATAAATGGTTGTTTATTTTAGTTTTTTCAGTCGCCCTGACCTCGGCTACTCCGGCCGATCACCCTTTTCATGTAAGTGTGACAGAGATCAACCATAATGCCGCAGATAAGAACCTGGAGATCAGCTGCAAGATATTTACTGATGATTTTGAAAAAATACTGGCGAAAAACTATAAAACAAAAGTTGACCTGATCAATCCGCCAAACAAGGCGGCCATGGATTCGTTGATCAAGAAATATATAGTTGCTCATTTATCCATATCCATTAATGGTAAACCGGTAAGTTTATCTTACCTGGGATTTGAAAATGATAAAGAAGCGGCTTACGGCTATTTTGAAGTAAATAACACAACAACGGCCTCAAAAATTGATATAATCAGTAACCTGATGTACGATCAATTTGATGACCAGGTAAATATTATGCATGTAATAGTGGGAGGAAAGAGGAAAAGCAATAAATTAAACTATCCCGATAAGTCCGTTTCTTTTTCTTTTTGAGAAAGTATTTAGCTATTCTTCTATTTCGTCTTTTAGTTCCTGGCTCAGGGTTACCAGTATTTTGTCGATCCGGTGTCCGTCCATATCCATCACTTCTAATTTGAAGCCTTTCCAATCTAATTTATCTCCTGGATTTGGAATTTTTTGCATCTCATGTAAAATAAAACCGGCGATAGTGTCAAAATCATGTTCGCCTTCATGCATCCATTCTGTTTTCTCAAAACGGGTAAGAAAATCATAAAAAGGTATTTGCCCATCTACAAGGTAACTGCCATCGTCTCTTTTAATTATCTCATAATCTTCTACATCAGGCTGTGGTATGTCGCCTACGAGTGCTTCAAGAATATCATTCAAAGTAATCATTCCTAACACACTGCCATATTCATCTACTATAAAGCAAGAATGCCTATGGGACTGCTTGAATTTCTCCAATACCTGATAAGGCGAGTTATTCTCCGGAATAAAAAGAGCCGGTTGCATAATGTCTTTGAAAAGGCGATGGTCTGGTGTGATGTATAGATCTTTGATGGAGACATAGCCTTTTATCTCATCGATGCTTCCTTCGCAAATTGGATAAACAGAATGCGGTTCAGCCAGAATTTTCTCTTTTATCTTTTCCTCATTATCATCCAGATTGAACCAAACAATATCGCTTCTATGTGTCATCAGCGAAGTGATATTTCTGTCACTAAGATGAAAAACCCTTTCAATGATTTCCTGCTCAGCTTCATCAATAGTGCCGGCTACTGCACCTTCAGTTATCATTGTTTTGATTTCTTCTTCTGTTATTGCATCATCTTTCATTCTTTTAATGTTAAATACCCGAAAGAACAAGTTGCTGGTATTATTTAACAGCCAGCCAAAAGGATGCGTGAAGCTGGAAAATAAATTCATCGGACCTGCTACTGCTTTAGCAATTCTTTCAGCTCTAAGTAAACCAATTCTTTTTGGAATTAATTCACCAAAAACTATTGAAAGAAAAGTAACAATTATAACAATAATAGTTGTTGCAACTGTATCTGCATATTCACCAATAAAACTTATTTTTTCAAGATATGGTTGCAGAGATGGTGCAAACTTTTCACCTGAATAAACACCTGTAAGAATTGCAATTAAGGTAATACCAATCTGTGCAGCTGATAAAAATTTTTCAGGTCTGTTGGCAAGCTCTAAGGCAAGCTTTGCATTTTTGTCGCCTTTTTCAGCAAGATGCTCCAGCCGTGATTTTCGGGCAGAAACAAGAGCAATTTCTGCCATTGAAAAAACACCATTTAACAGTATAAGGAGGAACAGTATGATTATATCCATTAAGAAACCACAGTTGGTTATATATCGAAGATAGCGAATCCGAATTGCTTGTTAAATAATGAACCTATCGTAATCCCAAAAGCTAATCCCAACAAAGCTCCGCCAAGCACATCAAAAGGATAGTGAACACCTACATATACCTGAGCATAAGCTATCAGGGCAGCCCAGACAATGCTTACCCAAACCCAGTTTTTTAATATATGCCTGAGGGTGACAAAGAAAAAAGCAGCCATGCCAAAATGATTGGCTGCATGGTTGGAGATAAAACTGTAACCTGCCCCGCAATGATCGATAAGCAGGCGTACATGGTCAAAAAAAACCGGATCATTACAAGGCCGTATTCTTTCAAATCCATGTTTGAAAACATAATTTCCTGTCATATCTGTAAAGGCTACTGTAGAAATAAAGAAAATAATCCACCATAATCCTTTTATTTTAAAATTCAGCAACACGAAAAGCAGGATGAACAGATAAACAGGAGCCCAGTTCAACGGGCTTCTTAGCAAAGGCATAAGCGCATCAAACAAAGGGTTTGCCAAGTCGCTGTTTATTTTTTCAAACAATTGCTGATCCCAATGAATTATTTTTTGCCAGAAGTTTGTTACCAGAAAAATCATCGCAGCAAAAATACTCTTTGAAAACCATCTGCCTGTGATATGATTTTAGCAAACTATTAATGGCAAGGTTGCTCAAAGCGGTTTTATTACCTTATTTTGTAGTTTTTCTACAATGAAGAAGGAGTCATGCTAAGACGATTTAAAATACCGAAAACCATTATGTGGGTGGCTAATTTGCTGGTCATCTTCTTGCTCATCTTCACATTGTTTCGTGTAGCCACTTTCATTGCTTTCAAGCCCAACAATATTTCAGTAGGCGATGTTATCCCTTCTTTTTTGATGGGGATACGGTATGATCTTCGTTGGATATCATTTGT
>JBBSJN010000264.1:0-3821 GCA_038257235.1 Chitinophagales bacterium | reverse complement strand
TTGAAAGTCGTGGTATGTATAAAGCCTGGAACGGAATGTACAAAGGCAACCCCCTGCCGATGGATACTTATTATTATATTATTGAACCCGGCAATGGCAGGGAGCCCGCTACGGGATATGTAACTATCATCCGGTAATTTTTTTCCGCCAAGTTTAGTGTCTTGTGATTAGTTGTTAATCATTAAGCCTGTTTTCTACATCCATTCGCTCATGTAAAATCCTGATTATCTCAATTTTATCATTTAGCACTCTATAAAAAATGAGATGAGATTTGACTTTTGAAGTCCGGTAACCTTTTCGAACATGCTCCATAGATTTTCCGGCATTAATATTCTTACAGATGTAATTGATCTCATCAAATATCAGGTTGTAATAGCGGTCTGCTTGCTCTACAGACCATTTTTTAACCGTATAAAGCCAGATTTCTTCCAGGTCTGAAACAGCCTTTTTACTAATCACAAATGGAAGTGCTTTCATAAAAACCTGCTGTGCAGCTTCTTTAAATTAGCTTTTGGATCAAAATTCTTTTCCATCGTGCTTTTCTCACCCTGGGAGAGTGCTTTGTTAAGCTGTTTCATTTTCAATTCTTCTGCTTCTAAAAGCCTGAGAGCAGTTCTGATCACTTCACTTGCTGAGTTGTATTTGCCGGATGAAATTTTAGTAGAAATGAATTCCTCAAAGTGTTCGCCTAACAAAATTGATGTATTGCGTGCCATATAATTTGCTTTATATAAAAGTACCAATAATTGGTATCAGCTCCAAAAAATATTTTTCTTCCTTAACTGGCGCAGATAGGGATTTTTCAGTGGTAAAAAACAACAATTTATATCAACCAAATTATTGTTCAGCAAAACCATAAAAAAAGGCAAAATTTATTTGGTTTTTTATATAGTTCATGTTGTACGCAGGATTAATGTTCTTCATAATGACCACTAATGCCATGTAGATTTGTTTAGACAACCTATTTCAGGACGAGACAACCTGCAGCAGAAGTTAACAAGCCCTGCTATAGCCAAACCCAATGTAAGCTGCTTTGCTTTTACCATCAAACTAATTGTATTTATTTTTTTGAAGTAGTTTGTAGAAAACTCAATATAGCTATTCCCATTTTCTGAGGATGTGTTACCCAATAATCATGAGTACCTTCATCCAAATGGTATTTTTGAGCGTTAGGTAAAACACTTTTCAATTCTTTATTCGTCAGTTGCAACATGGGTAAAGTCTGCCCACCGGAAAGAAGAAGCGTAGGTACTTTAATGTCTTTAAGATATTCTTTCTTAAAATTTAGGAAAGCCTCACGAGAATATGCAATAGAATACCATTCTGGAATATTTGCGATAAACTGAGTTTTAACTTCTGGGGGTAACTTGTCTAAAATGTCTTCACCTGCAAAATAAATCAATGTGTGTTTTAATACAGCCAATGTGTCTTTAATTACAAAAGCTTGTTTAACGGGTTTCCATAATTCAGCATAAAAATTATCGTAAAGAATTTTACCGCCTGCTATATCAGGCAGCCAACTAATTAATGCCGGCTCTGAAAGTGTTAATGAGCGAACCAACTCAGGATGTTTCTTTATTAAAAAAAGTGAAATAAGTCCTCCAAATGAATGCCCTACTAAATGGACCGGTCCTAATTTTAGTCGTTTAATTAATGCAGCCAAATCTTCAGCTTCTGATTTTGCTGAAAATTCCTTTACTTCTTTCGTATTCTGATTGGGGTAATTAAATCTTCTACTGTAAGTAATGATGCGATAATTTTTTGAAAAGGTATCAATTTGTGCGTCAAAAGTGCGGTAATCTTCTAACCCGCCATGTATAAAGACAATTGGTTCGCCACTGCCTTTATCTTTATAGTTAAATACCGCTCCATTAGCTTTAATTTGTTTTAACTGACTCAATACTGGCGTAGAAAAGCCAATTAAAAATACTAACAAGAAATAGTTTGATTTCATTCTTAATTATTTAGAGTTAACTTTCTTTTAGAGTGCTTCGGTCGCATTGCAGCTTACGATAGGGCTTTGCGATGTTGGGAATTTGAAATTCTTCCGCCGGAACCGCTGCCTGGCTTTTTGATAAAGATAAATATTAAGAACTAAAGTTTGGCTTTGTTCGTCAAGCCCCGAACCGAAGTACAATAGAATTACCGCTGCTGATTGTTTCAATGTCGAGCCCAACTATTGGCAATACCAATGTTAGCGGCTGGCTATTGAGAATTTAGTTTTTTTAATTGAAGGCAACCAAGAAATAAAGAATTCAACAATTAAAACAGGAAGCACCCAACTCATCCATTCATATGTTGCATCTCTCACATCCTCATTTTTTATAAAGGATAAAAAATTATGCTTATCAACAAGGTCGGATAAAATGCGAAGAAATACGAAAGATAATGTCAAGGTATAGCTACGGATCATAAACAAACGATGCGCTTGAATATTCTTTCTTTTTATAGTAATCCACGCGGCCGCTGTCATGAATAACCACAACACAGCAAGAATTAGTGTCGGAACTACAGAGCCCGAATATGGCTGAGTAATACCAAGATATAGTGCTGAAAAACCTCCTAAAAGGCATCCGATAATGTATACTTTTCCTAAAGACCTATGCCATTTAATATAATGTTTACGAAACCACGTCCAAAATTGAAACGGGCCTGTTATAAGAGGTATTACTGCAGTAGCCACGTGAGATACAAACCAAAATTGTTTATTCCAAAATGTTGGGCCTATGCCTTCTCTGACAAACCTGTAATTTATTGCACGATAAAGGTAGTAGGAGCTAAATAAAATTATTATTGTCCAAAATATTCTGATTACTATTTTCTTTTTATCCTTCATGTCATTATGCTTGCCGCTAACGTTGAGGCTTGGCGAAGTACGGGAATAGAAGCTGGTCAAGCCCGGAACAAATGCTGATTGAAAAACTTTTGATGAAGATAACAACAAAAAGCTAAATTACTAATGTCCAGCCAGAACAAAAGATGCCACGTTGCTGCTGCTGAAGATTACAAGGTCAAGCCCCAGAATAGGCAAGTACCATTTAATATTGAAGTTGTTGTCCCAATTAGAATAATTAGCAATTAAAACTTCAGCATTTTCGAAATCGGTTTTTGTCGGCTTTGTTGGTTGATTTATTCTCGTTGTCACAAGAAGGGTGTGTCCATACTCTGTATCTTTTATTGCTTCTAAAACAACTGCTCCACCATAATTTCCATTTGCAAGTTTAAATGTCAAGCAGTCGCCTTTCTCAAAAGGCGGCTGCTTGATTACTTTCTTTTTTCTCGATTTTGCCTTGGGTCTTTCAGTTTGTAAATCAGCCAAAAATTTGTCAAGAACAACCTTTCTTTTTTTAATATCCTTTTCGACAGCATCAAGTCGTCGCCAAACTTCCAAGTCTAAACCTGTTTCAATTATTTCTTTTACTTTTTCTAAAATTTCAGTGTCAAGTTGCTTGCATTCCCATTGTGCTTTTGCTAAAGCAAACCAAAAGTTGTTACTGTCATCAGGTTCATTGATGGTCTCTTGATTGTCGGCGATTAACTTTTTTGAAATGTCTTCTACAGACTGTCCGTCATTATAGAGGTCGAAAAATTCATCGTAAATGTCTGCGTAAGTGTCGTTAGATGATATTGCAGTTCCCCATGCTCCCATAGTTTGGTGGTGTCGGTTTAGAGTTGCCTATAACGGGAGTTTGTGAAAAAACTCCTCTTGTTTCCCAAATATACACACAATGTTAATAGAGACAAAAGCTGCATACAATTTGCTTAAAATCATGCATGAATTATATAACAGGAACCAGCCGCCACCAAACATACTTTGCCAC
>JBBSJN010000263.1:0-3841 GCA_038257235.1 Chitinophagales bacterium | reverse complement strand
TTAAAACTTACATTATAAATAACAGCTACACAAGCACCAACCAACCAACCCAAAATAAATGTTTGTACGATTCCTATTAGTACTTCAACTGGTGAAATATTCATCCTGATAATACTTGAAACATCAATACCATGAAGTAAGGTGTTAAAAAACATTACTGTGCCTTCATGCCCAACGGTGAACATGACTAATACAAACCCGAAATACAGCAATGCGGCAGTTAAACCAATTGCTAAGCCTAATTTTTTAATGCTGATGTGATTCATTTTTCTCTTATTTATCTTCGGGTGTATTTGAATGCTCATGGTGGTGTCCATGCTTTCCCATCATCATGAGATGGCAACCAAACATGAGCACAATAAAAATCAGGAAGGTATAATTGCCTGTAATGCCAAACAATGGTAACAGAAAAATGAGAAGCAACGGAACCGTGCAGCCAATAATCATCCAAAAAGAATGTTTGTTCATTGGTTAAATTTCTTTGATTAATTATTAATCCGTCAATTTTGACAAATCATTTTCAAGAAGTGCTTTGTGCTCCTGATAATTTTCCTTAGTTATTTCTCCTGAAGCAAAACGTTTTTGCAAAATATCAAGTGGAGAATCTTTCTTTTTTCTTTGACCGGGCACGTCATAGGGTATTGCGAAAATCCAGAATAATAATATCATCCATATAAACCACCATAAAAGGTGCATTCCTCCGTAGTGATAACCGTCATACATATACATAATTTTTAGTTTTTAAAATTGTGAAAATTAATTTATTTTAAAATCGAGATTATTATTTCATGTTGGCCATGTCGCACATTCCTTTCATGGAATTCATCACATTGGGATGCGATTGCATTGAACCCATCATCATTTTACATTTTGTTGGGTCGGCATCACTCATGCTCATTGTTTTGTCCATCATCATTTTAAACATGGATGAATCGTTCATGCTCATACTCATCATGTTCTCCATGTGCATGCCTTTCATGTTTGGGTCGTTCATCATGTTGTCCATCATCATTTGTTTGCATGTATCGTTGTTCATCATTTCATTCATCATCTCTGTCATGTAAGGTTGATGATGAGCCATTGCAAGAACAATTTCTTTACGCTGATTGTCATCTTTTAAATAATTGTCGGCAGTTTGCTTTGAATTGCAAGAAGAAATGCAGATTACTGTTGCTGCAAATAAGATTGGGAGAATTGTTTGTGTTTTCATTTTGTATTTGATAAATTAATATTTTCGCAATATAAGAAGCTTCATTGGGGAAGTTGTTACACAACTTTAGCAATAAGTTACATGATTCACACATCTTATGCTGCACTTTATAAAGATACAACAAAGGAGATTTTTGGAATATGACGCTGGCTATAATTGAAAATGATTGTTGTCATATTTTTAAAGAGGTGAATATGAATCACTACTCTAAAAACATGTGCTTTCTATATCACTTGAATCTAAGTGTTTATAATCGGTATCTTTTCAAAAACCTTTTGTGCGGCAAAAAAGTTAAAAAAAATAATGTCGCCCGGACAATTTGATAAGAGAACCAGTTTGCTATTCTGTTAGCGATACCCGATTTATTTTTAAGTGTGCTAAATGTTATCTGCTTGCATTGGCTTATCACATTATCAAAATCGTACCGCAATACTCCTGCAAAACGGGAAGAGTTTACTTCCACATTCATCTCTATACTGGCATAGCAACTCAGACTGTTCAGGTTAAATGAACCTACAGTTGCCCACTTATCATCTACCACAGCAGCTTTACCATGAAGAACCGATTTCTTCCACTCGTACAGAACCATGTGACGGCCTAGAAATGATGAATATAAATGTGTGGTCGCCCTTCGTATCAACGGAACATCCGAAATGCTGGATAAGATCAGTGTTATCTTAATACCACGATTGCAGGCCTTCTTCAAAGCGCTGCTAAGCTTCTTACCAGGCAAAAAATAGGAGCCAGCTATAACTATTTCCTTTTCGGCATGTAGTATGGCATTAAAATAGGCATCACAAACTTCTGTTTTACCTGCCAGCCAGTCGTTTTGAATAATACGCACAAGGGCATTATCAGCAGCGTGCGAAACTGATTTAATTTTTATCAACGCCCTTTTTTTAAAGAAAATGCTCCTGCAAAGATTCTGTAAATCAATCGCAGCAGAACATCGCAATTGCACCGCATAATCAAACCAGGGTTCTGAGTCAGGAGTTCCATGATATTTATCGCCAATATTGATTCCGCCGATCAACGCCGTTTTGCCATCGGCCACCAATATTTTGTGATGCATCCGCCTACCCAAATAAAAATTATTCACAGAGAAAAGAGGTGAAAAAAAACGGAATGAGATTCCATGTTGTACAAGGTCTTCAGTAAAACTATTGGGAAGTTTTGCACTGCCATATCCGTCAAGTAAAACATACACTTTAACCTTTCGCTGGGTAGCTTCTTTCAAACAGGTAGCTATGCTCCTTCCTGTTTCATCATTCTCAAAAATGTAGGTTTGTAAATGAATTTCTTCCTGTGCATTTTCAATTATGCTTTTCATCCGCAGAAAATAATCTTCGCCAGAATGAACAAGTTCAATGTATTCCACGTCACTGGCGGCATTTTGAAATGCCCTTTCTGTATGTTTTTGATTTATTTTTTGACGGTTCAAAACTTAATTTTTAACGGTGGTTTTAAAATTATTAATCACATTTTTTTATGCTTTTGAACTTTGTTCGTTACTTAAGAGTGATACTGATATTTATTCACACTTTTTACTTTAATTTTTTTGTTTTTAATTTACATTTTTAAATTCTGCTTTCAGGTTCCATAATCGTTTGAATAATTCAAAATTTTGTTGATCAATTTTGCAATCATTATCTCCTCATTGGTTTTGATGACATAAACTTTCAATTTACTGGTGTCAGTTGCAATAACAGCTTCTTTATTCATATTTTTTATTTCGTCAAATTCAATTCCTAAGAACTCAAGGTTGTCGCATATTTTGCTTCGTACTTCGGGAGAGTGCTCACCAATACCGTTTTATTTTACAATTTCAAGTTTCATTTATTACCTATTTTCTTTCTGAGCAATTGTGCATTGATAGCTACAATAATTGTACTCAAACTCATCAATACTGCACCTATTGCGGGCCCTAATACAATACCATAGGAATACAAAACACCAGCAGCCAAAGGAATGGCAATGATATTATAACCAGTAGCCCAGGCGATGTTCTGAATCATTTTATTGTAAGTGGCTTTGCCAAATAAAATCAGATTGGCAATATCCTGTGGGTTACTGTTCACTAATATAATATCAGCGGTTTCTGCAGCCACATCTGTGCCTGAGCCTACAGCTATTCCTACATCTGATTGGGCAAGGGCCGGCGCATCATTTACCCCATCTCCGGTCATGGCCACAAATTCGCCTTTGCCTTGCAGATCTTTTACGATTTCTACTTTTTGATGTGGTAATACTTCTGCAAAATACCCATCTAGACCTAAATGATCACTAACAGCTTTTGCCACCTTTTCGTTATCTCCAGTTGCCATCAATACTTTTATGCCATTCTTCTTAAACACTTTAATGGCTTCGGCACTTTCGGGTCTTATCTCATCGGCCAAAGCAATATATCCGGCAAGTTTTTCATCTATGATGATAAACACCACAGTCTCTGCTTCACTACTATAGGCATCTTCAGGAACCATAATGCTTTTATCTTTTAAATAACCGGGGCTTACTACTTTTATCTGTTTGCCTTCAACTATTGCTTCAACTCCTTTGCCTGTTATTGCATTAAATTTTTCGGGTTTGGGAATCGTTACTTTTTCCTCCTTTGCTTTACGAACAATGCCTACT
>JBBSJN010000262.1:0-3843 GCA_038257235.1 Chitinophagales bacterium | reverse complement strand
CCTTAACTGTTGCATCAGTTCAAAAGCTTTTTTACTTTCTGCTGTTCCTAAATTGAAAAACAAAACCTGTGTGCCAATATGAATGGCAGGAGGGAATAAATTCAACTCTTCCATCACATCATATATTCTATCTACACCAAATGAAATTCCAACACCGGGTATATCAGGTACACCGAATAATCCGGTAAGGTCATCATAACGGCCGCCACCGCCAATACTTCCCATTTTTACAGATGGAGGAGCCGCAACTTCAAAAATAATTCCTGTATAATAGTTAAGTCCTCTTGCAAGTGTAAAGTCAATTGAAATTGTTGAATCGCTAGCTGTAAATTGCGAACAGAGATATTCAAGTTCTTCAATTCCTTTTTTAGCAGTTGAATTTTCGCTAAAAAGGTTTTTTAGTTGAACAATTTTTTCATCATTACTTCCAGTAATACCCAGATATTTTTCTATCACTGTTACTTGTTCTGCATTTAATCCTCTGCTCAGCAATTCTTCTTTTACTTTTTCAAGACCGATTTTGTCCAATTTGTCAATGGCGATTGTAATATCCATCATCTTTTCTGCACCACCACTTATTTCCGCCAGTGCAGTTAATATTTTTCTATGGTTGATTTTTATAGTGCAATCTTTTAACCCAAGTTGTGAAAACACTTCCTGATAAATAGTAGCTAATTCAATTTCGTTTAATAAAGCATTGCTACCAACTACATCTGCGTCGCATTGATAAAACTCACGGTATCTTCCTCTTTGCGGTCTGTCTGCTCTCCACACTGGCTGTATCTGGTAACGTTTGAAAGGGAAAGTAAGTTGATTATGATTCATTGCCACATATCGGGCAAAGGGAATGGTAAGGTCGTACTTTAATGCTCTTTCAGTAATGCCTTTTGTGTTTTTTCCATTCAAAACTTTTTCAAAATCTTCACGGAGCTGCTTTTCTTTTTCTTTATTATCGAGTCCGTTATTTAAGATTTTAAAAATAAGTTTATCGCCTTCTTCTCCATATTTACCCATCAATGTATCTAAGTTTTCCATGGCCGGAGTTTCCAATGGCTGAAAACCATACAGTTCAAATACATTTCTGATCGTATTCAGTATATAATTTCTTTTACGAACAACATCCGGTCCGAAGTCTCTTGTTCCTTGTGGTAAAGTGGGTTTATTCATCTTTAGATAGCTTTGTAATTTAGGGTTATTAAGCCCCTCTTTCGGAGAGCCTGTCCCGCCGATTTGGCGGGAGGTTTGGGGAGGCATTTTTTACGAACAACATCTGGTCCGAAGTCTCTTGTTCCTTGTGGTAAAGTTGGTTTATTCATCTTTAAGTTTCTTTATTATTTGAGGCTATAAAGCTCTTTTTCATCATCAAGTTGCTTTGTGCTTTAGGGTTTTAAAGCCCCTCTTTCGGAGAGCTTGTCCCGTCCATTTGGCGGGAGGTTTGGGGAGGCCTTTTCAATAATTGCATCACAGGCTTTATCAATCAGATCATAAACTTTATGATAACCTGGTTCAGTTCCATAATAAGGATCGGGAACATCTCTGTCTTCTCCGGGATATAGTTCATTGAGCAATAAATCTACTTTACTCGCATCAAATTTATTTTTTGCAAGGCTACGCATTTCATCAATTACATCAGCAGCCAATGCATAAATTTTATCATACTTTTCTAGATCTTCTGCTGTAAACTTTCTTGCCCTTTGTTGGCAAATATTAATACCATTAAGCTTTGCAACCTTTTGCGATAGTTGATGCGGTGCATCTCCTGTATGGTAACTATTGGTGCCTGCACTTTCAATGGTCCATTGCAAACCAGCTTTTAAAGCTTTGTCTTGCAGAATTCCTTCTGCCAGAGGGCTGCGACAAATGTTTCCTAAGCAAACCATGAGGATTTTCATTAGGCAAATATAGTTATGAGTTGTTAGCAAAGGAGGATAACCTTAAGTCAGTATAATTTTCAACAATCTTTCCGCTGTGTTGGAGTATGTTATCAGTTTCTCAAAATTAGATATTGAATTGTGGATTAAGAAGTCAATATGCATCTAATTAGTAAACATACCGCCATGATAAATAATCAAATGTTACAATCCAGTCTTCTCGATATTATTTTCGAGAATAGAAATAAGGAGTATGGTGCCTATGCCTTAAGGAAAGGATATAATAAGCGTTTACTGTTAGCACTTGCTGCAGGTTTTTTTGTTTCACTATTTTTTGTTATTATCGGTAATCTCGATAAGAAGCAAAACACCAATATTGTAAAAGCAGAAGTTCCTGGTATTGTAATAAGAGAGATTAATTTACCAGAAAAGAATATAGAAAAACCTAAGTTGGAGGAAGTGATAGAAAAACCAAAAACAGTAAAGAAAACATTCCCAAAAATGGCAGAAGTAAAATTTACTTCGCCTCCAAAAATTGCTGAAGTTGTAAAAGAACCGATGGCTGCAATTGACAATATGGAAGGAAAACTTACATCAGACAAAAACATAGAAGGAGACAAAATGGAAAAAGATATTGTGAGGCCAACTGTTGTTGAGTCTGCAGGAGAGATCGGTACTGTGAGTGGCCCGGTACAACCTGAAATGATATTTACTGTTCAGGAAAGAGATCCCGAATTTCCTGGTGGGCAGGAAGGCTTGATAAAATTTTTACGCCGGTATTTAGCTACACCGGAAAATTTAGAAAAAGACGAAAAAAAAGTAGTCAGGATTAAGTTTAAAGTAGATAAAGATGGAAGTATAAACACATTTGAAATTGTGACAAGCGGAGGCTTGAAATTTGATAATGAGGTAGTAAGAGTAGCGAAAAAAATGCCTAAATGGATACCTGCGTTACAAAATGGAATAAATGTTCCGGTAAATTATGTGTTGCCCGTAAAATTTATTGGGGTAGAAGAGTAAAAATTCAATATTTTTCCATTTCTTAAAAAAACAGATAAATGCTGGAAGAATATGAAAAGCAAAAGCGGAAACGCTTAGCTACCATGAGGTCGGTAATGGATTATGGAATGGGCTTTATTATACTGATGCTGGGACTTGTTTTTTTCTTCAGGGAAAAATTTGGAAACATTTCTTTGAATGAACGGTTTCCCCCAGATAACATCGACAAAATATTCGGAGGTTTTTGCATTGTTTATGGTGCATGGCGGATTTACAGAGGATATCAGAAAAAATATTTTAAATAATGACGATTCGTACAATGCGATATAAGTTCTTTTACATTCTTTTAATTGTGCTGATAATTGTCAGCTGTAAATCATATAAAGAACAAGAGAATGAATTACCTGATACTGAATATCGGGGAAAAATAAATGTGAGTGCAGATGAAACATTTAAACCAATTGTTGATGAGCTGGTAAAAGTGTATGAGTCGAATAACCGTGATACAAAAATCAACGTTGATTACAAACCAGAAGCTGAATGCTTAAATGATCTGTTAAACGACAGCATCCGTATGATTATCGTAACCCGTAAGTATTCTGAGGATGAAAGGGAGTTAATAATTGATTCCTTAGGTATTGGCCCGAAAAGCATGGTAGTGGCAAGAGATGGTATTTCTGTTATTGTTCATCCATCATCGACTGATACAATGTTTACTATGAAGGATATTAAAGATATCCTAACAGGGAAGTTAAAAAATGGCTTAATACCGGTATTTGACGGTGTAAAAGCAACCAGTACAGTACGTTTTATCATCGATTCAGTACTAAGAGGTGATTCACTAACGCCAAAAGCAATGGCAGCCCGCAGTAGTGAAGGTGTTATTGACTATGTTTCGAAAAATCCGGGAGTGATAGGTTTCATTGGAGTAAGTTGGATTGGAAATCCGGAAGATGAATCGCAATTAAGTTTT
>JBBSJN010000261.1:0-3878 GCA_038257235.1 Chitinophagales bacterium | reverse complement strand
TAGCTTTCCAGACGGTTCGTAAACTCAGTATTAATTTTTTTAAACAGGTGAAAAGGCTTATAGATTCTCCAGTTGTCGAGTTCCATCAGTTCAATAAACTGATTCAAATGTGCTTGTTTAAAATCATACTGGGTTTGTTCTGGCATGTTTAAACAAACCATCCAACCCTTTTCATCAGAAACTTCCTCATACAGTTCTTCATAATAATCTTTGCCATCGCTGTGAAAATTCAATACATTCTCTGTGATAAGTATAAACTTATAAATCCCTTCTTCCATAAACTTTTCAAGCACTTCTCTTTTCAGTTCCATGATGTCATTCTCAATAGCATCATTCCATTCTCCGATTAATTCTATTACAGCATATTTTTCCTCATAGTCTGCAATTAAAACTTTCAGGTAAAGTGTCCGACTGCCAAAATCATCCCATAGCGGATGGATGTAATAATTGTAAACAGTCAGGGAATATTCAAATTGGGAATAGTTTCTCCCATAGAATGGCGATCGTTCGTCTTCCTCACTTATATAAATGTGCTGCCAGTTATAAAAGGGTTCAATGTCTTGCATAGCCTTCGCTTCGCTGCAAATATACAATAAGAGCTAAAATGAGTGAAGGAGATAAAGAGGTTTAACCCTATTGCAACAAATATTCTTTTAAATCAGCAAACACCGCCTTTATCAATGTACTTTTTTTCTCAGCTTTCATTATTGAGCTAACTGATTCAGGAATTACAATAGTCCTTCCTATGGCAGATTCTACAGCTTCCGGAAATTTTACCGGATGTGCTGTTTCCAGGAAAATTCCTTTTTCAGTTGAATGATCATTCAAGTATCGTTGCAGCGATAAATAACCAACAGCTCCATGCGGATCAAGCATATATTTCTCTTTTTGATATACTGCTGTAATTGTTTCCATCGTTTCTTTATCAGAAATACTATAAGAACTTAGTTTACTTTTCAAATCTGGAAACTGGTGATGGAAAATTTCGAGTATCCGTACAAAATTGCTTGGATTACCAACATCCATGGCGTTGGATAATGTAGCAACTGCTGATCTTGGAATTAGTTTTTCTGAATCTAAATATGCTGTAACAATATCGTTGGCATTGCAGGCCGCAATAAAATGCTTAATCGGCAAACCTGATTGCATAGCCAATATTCCTGCACAAATATTTCCAAAGTTTCCGCTGGGCACTGAGATTACTGGTAAGTTATTCTTTTCTTTCCATTGTTTATATGCAAAGAAATAATAAAATTGCTGTGGTAACCATCTGGCTACATTGATAGAGTTGGCTGAAGTAAGAAATAGTTTTTCAGTAATATCATTATCAGTAAAAGCCTGCTTCACCATTTGCTGGCAATCATCAAAAGTGCCTTGCACTTCTAATGCCTTAATATTTTTGCCAAGTGTAGTCAGTTGTTTTTCCTGAACGGGGCTTACTTTTCCGGATGGATAAAGTATAATTACATCTACTCCGTCAACATTATAAAAACCATTTGCAACAGCTCCGCCTGTATCGCCGGATGTGGCGACAAGAACTGTTAGTTTACGGGTCAGACCGCTTTCAGCGTTCCGTCCCATAAAAAAACTGAGACAACGGCTCATGAATCTCGCACCAATATCTTTAAAGGCTAATGTTGGCCCATGAAATAATTCAAGTGATGAAATCGAATCATTCACTTTCACTAAAGGAATAGAAAAATTCACAGTTTCAGAAACAATCTGAAAAAGCCTTTCATCATCTATCGTTTTGCCAACATAAGGTTCAATTACACGGAATGCAATTTCTTCATTTGAATAATTTTCGATTTCACTGATAAGTTCTTTATCAATTTGCGGAATTATTGCTGGAAAATATAATCCCTTATCCGGAGCCTGCCCCTTGATTGTCGCTTCTTTAAAGTCAGCGATTGGCGACTGCTTATTTGTGCTGTAAAAATTCATACCCCTGTCCCCGCCGCGGCGGGAAACTTAGATTATTTATTAATAAATATTTTTAATTAATGCTCAAAGAAATACTTTCTGCTCTTAACTTATTAGTTCTACTCCTTTCTTATTAATTGTTGTTACATAGGTATTGTAATCAACTCCGATTCTTTCATACACTTCTTTCATAACTAATTCAACTGCTTCTGCCGTTTTTTTATCTTTACTCAGCATAAACATGGAAGGCCCTGAACCTGAAATGCCGCCACCCAAAGCACCTGCCTCTTTGCACTTTGTTTTCACTTCATCAAAACCCGGAATAAGAATACTTCGTATAGGTTCGATGATCACATCTTCTAATGAACGGCCAATCAGGTCAAGATCATTTTTCAAAAAACCTGTTACAAGACCTGCAATATTTCCCCATTGCTTTATAGCATCTTTCAAATAAACCTGTTGACGAAGTATTTGCCTTGCATCCGAAGTTCTGACTTCTATTTGCGGATGTACGATTGTTACAAATAAATCTGGCGATGAAAGCGGAATAATATCCAGCGGATGAATAGAACGTATCAAACTTACTCCCCCTAGAATGCAAGGAGCAATATTATCGGCATGTTTTACTCCCGATGCCAGCTTTTCACCATTCATCGCAAACTGTACCACTTCATCAGAAGAAAAAACATTTCCCAATAAATGATTAGCTGCTACTGCGGCTCCGGCAGCACTGGCAGCACTTGAACCAATTCCGCTACCTGGTTTTATATGTTTCTCTATTGTAATTTCAAAACCAATTTTATTATCCCCGTCTGACCCAGTCTTCCGGGCGGACATCTTTTCAATAATAGATAATAACACTACACCTGCTACATTCTTTTCTGGTTCAGTTGGCAAATCATATTTGTCTTTATTGTGAATAATGACTATTTGCTCATCCAGCAACTTCAACTCCATTACATCATATGGTTCTGATAAAGCCATTCCCAAAATATCAAATCCACAAACAAGATTGGCAACTGTTCCCGGACTATGTACTTTAATACCCCCATACCCCGTCCGTCCAGGTCGTCCGGGCGGGCCTATAGGGGTGTTATTGAAAACCCCTGATTTTTTTATTATATTATTTTTTTTCAATTCTTTTAATTATAAAATTTATTAGCAATTTAAATGAGGTTGTCTCTGTCCTTATCAGTTTTTTTGAACGTATCGCTATTCGACAATTTAAACTACACTCAATTAAGGAGCAGCTCTAATTATATCAGCAAAGACTCCGCTGGCCGTAACTTCTGCACCTGCACCAGCTCCCTTAATCACTAATGGCTGTTCTGTGTATCTATCAGTATAAAATAAAACCACATTATCTTTCCCATATAAATGGTAAAGGTCATGTTTCGGGTCAATATGCTGTAGTCCTACTGAAGCTTTTCCATTATCAAAGGAAGCTACAAATTTCAGCTTACATCCCGCGGCATCAGCTTCTTCAACTAATTTTTTGAAATGCTTTTCCTCATTAGCCATTTCTTTATAAAAATCTTCTACCGTTCCCTGCATACAGGATGGCGGCATAAATGAGTTATTGGCAATATCATCCATTTCAATCTTAACACCAGATTCTCTTGCAAGAATCATTATTTTTCTCATTACATCAGTTCCTCCTAAATCTAATCTTGGATCTGGCTCTGTGTAGCCTTCGTCTTGTGCTTGTTTAACAACATCTGCAAATTTTTTGGTGCCATCATAATTATTAAATACAAAATTCAGAGTTCCACTCAGCACTGCCTGAATCTTATGAACTCTGTCGCCGCTATGTACCAAATCATTTAAAGTGGCTATTACAGGCAATCCTGCTCCCACATTTGTTTCAAAAAGAAACTGGCTATTGAATTCTCTCGAAAGGTCTTTTATTTTTTTATAATTATCATAAGCAGAAGAAGCGGCTACTTTGTTACAGG
>JBBSJN010000260.1:0-3905 GCA_038257235.1 Chitinophagales bacterium | reverse complement strand
TGGTGTTTTCACCCGCAGCCCAACATTAGTGAGGTAGCGAATTATTATCCCAAATAATGCGTAACCATATTAAAATAGTCGGTTCCACTTTCATAAAATAAAGCAGAAGAAAAATGGTAATCTTCCGGATAAATGCAAATGCCTGCGGCTACGGGGCTATGATGGATGTATTCTAGTTTTTGCAGTAATGCAGCATTGGCAGCATTACAATATACAGACAAGCTACAATTCATTGGTCATGTAGAAGGCAGAATAAGAGCCGTATATAACAACAGCGCCAGCCCAAATACGATTACAGCCCTGGCATATGATTATATGCTAAAAGATCATTTGGGAAATGTGAGGATGGTGCTTACAGAAGAGGTGCAGATAAAGTTTTACCCGGCTGCAACTCTAGAAGGAACCTTTGATGCCAGCACGAATAGTATGATTAATTATGAAAAAGGGTTTTACAAAATTGACAATACAAAAGTTATTGCTGAAACATCAATACCCTCATGGCCAACAGAATCTACAGCTAATAGTAAATTGTACTACAATCATAATGGCAATCCGCCTGCTAATATAAATTATCCAACCGGCTGCACACCCGTGCAAACAACAGGAAGTACCAAACTCTATAAACTTAATGCCACTGCTAATAAAACCGGGCTTGAGTTTATGATAAAAGTAATGGCTGGGGATAAGATAGATATTTTTGGAAAGTCTTATTTTTTAAATACCGGCCCGGTAAATAACAGCAACAGCACGCCACTTGATTTATTTGGCTTAATGACAAATATGTTATTGTCACCATCTAATGCTGCGTCTGGAAAAGGATTTGATGCTACCAGTTTAACGACTATCAATACCAACCAGATTCCGTCTAGTTTTTTTAGAGGAGAGAATGGAGAAAGTACAACTACACCCAAAGCGTATATAAACTACCTTTTCCTTGACGAGCAGTTTAAATACGTAGACGGCAATGCCAGCAGGGTGGGCGCTAGTGGTACAGTTAAAGATCATTGGCATGCAGATGCACAATTACAAAATATCCCGGTTCCTAAAAGTGGTTATATATTTGTTTATATAAGCAATGAAAGTAATCTCGATGTGTTCTTTGATAATTTACAGGTTATACATAAGCCAGGGCCTATTTTGGAGGAGACACATTATTATCCGTTCGGCTTGACGATGGCAGGAATATCTTCTAAGGCTGCAGGCTCACTTACCAATAAAAATAAGTTCGGAGGAAAGGAATTAAACAACAGCGAGTTCAGTGATGGAAGTGGTTTGGAGAGCTATGATTTTGGAGCAAGAAATTATGATCCTCAAATCGGGCGTTGGCATACTGTTGACCCGTTAGCAAGCAAAATGCCAGCTTGGAGTCCATACTCTTTTAGTTTTAATAATCCAATTTATTTTGTAGACCCAGATGGACAAGAGCCAACACCAGCAGAAGCTGCAAGAATGGCAGCACACGTTTATGGGGATAAGAAAAATAGCATCTTAACCGGAGGTTGGCAAGTGTCAAATAGAAATTTTGGTATTCAACTTCAAACAGATGCAGGTTTAAAGTCGTTGGTATATGAAAGAGTTGTAAAAGGGAAAGTAACAGAATATACTTACGCAACAGCAGGTACAGAAAATGGGAAGGATTGGGGAGAAAATGCAAAACAACCTTTAGGATTATCTGACCAGTATACAAATGCTGCTGATAATGCTAAAGCAATCAGTGGAGACCTTACAAAAACAAATACAGAATTGACATTTGTCGGTCATTCATTGGGTGGTGGTGAAGCAGCTTTAAATGCGTTACTAACAGATAGGAAAGCTATTACATTCAATGCGGCAGGTGTTGGTGATATTACCAAATTTTCAGAAGGCACTTGGAAAACACCTTTTAAATCTGAAAGTAAAATAGATGCTTATATTCTTAGAACCGACCCACTTAATATTTTACAGAATAATAGCCCCATAATGCCCGATGTAAATGGTAATAGGAATTATTTGTTTCCTAAAGATTTGCCATCTACTTATAACGGACACAGTGTAGATAACATAATTAAGAACTTTGGAGTTAAAAATCCTGATGAATATAAAAAATAATGAAAGTAATGGTATTAAAAGTTTTAATCTCTTGTTTGTTGCTTTCTTGCTCAAACATTAATAGAGACAAACCAGTGGACAATAAAGATTTAACAGGCCGAGATTATCGCCTTTTTCAAAAAACGCCAGCTTGGGAGTTAGCTAAAGCTGTGCAAGATGAAAATGTGAGTAAGATTAGTGAGATAATTGCTAAAGACAATAAAATTGCCAATTATCAGGAACCTAAATATGGGAACACATTATTAATGCTTACAATAAAGAATCAGCAACTTGAGCCTTTTAAAACTTTATTGGAAAATAAAGTTGATGTGAATATACATAATACTTTTGATGGAACTTCTGCTTTGATAGAAGCTTGCGGTTCTAAATATTATGATATTAAATATGCGGAAACACTTTTGCAAAATGGGGCGAATGCAAATGATGTAGAAACTGGAGAAAGAAAAGACGGTAACACTACGAGGACCACGCCTTTGATAGTGGCATCTAAAACAGGTAAATTGGATTTAGTCAAACTTTTATTGAAAAATGGTGCTGATATAAATTATCAGAACGAATATAAACAATCTGCTTTGAGTGAGTCGGTAAGACTTGAGAAGTATGAAGTCATATTATTTTTGATACAAAGCGGAGTTGACTATAAACTTCCCATTACATATAATCAAGAGCAGGATAAAACATATTATTTAGTGGATGAATTAAGATTTTATATGCCTGATATTGGTTCTACTGAATACAAATACAAGATGCAGATAGTAGATTTTTTAAAGAGTAAAGGCATAGATTACCGAGCTACGCCAATACCCGAATATATTAAGAAAAAAGCTCAAGAAAATTACCCGGGTAACTGGCAAGAATATTTAGAGAAATATTAAAAATAAAAGCCACCGAGTAGGTGGCTTTTATTTTATGGACAGGCGGTTAGTAAAAAAAATGTTTAGTTTAAATAACTCCGATTACGAAAATGATGAAAGAGAAGTCATCATTACAGAAATAGTAGCAAAATATGCATTACCATTTTTGCAGGATATAAGTACTAAAAAAGGTTTAGTTGATGCAGTGGGTAAATACAAGGGATTAGAACATTGGATGAATGTTAAAATGAAGAAAGCATTATCAATTCCATTTGAAGACTGAATTTGTTTGACTGACGTTGCGATTGTTTAGCTTGATGTACTTTTCCCGTTAGATTGCCTGATTTGCTAAAGTTGTCATTCGCCGACTTTAAGAAATTCAACAAAGAGGCTTAGATGTTGATGTGCCATTTGAGAACTATACACCCACCACTCCAGATTTCTGGTAAAAAATAAAGTATAAAAAAAGAGTTTTTGCTTTATGTTCTGTACATAAGCCTAGTTGAAGTTAGAGAACGTAGCCACGAGAAGGATTCGCACATTTTTAAGTTGTGTGATTTAATTCATAATATTTCGCTTCAATTACGATCCCAAGAGGATGCCGAGAAAGCTTATCAAAATCTGGCAGATAATGTGGCTTTACATAATATCCAAAGTTGCCTTGATAAACGCCTCGAGGAATGCTATGCGAGAAATCCACAGTTTCATAGTGATTGATGGATATTTCAAATTGGCCTTACCCCTGTTGTAAGAGGACGTTTTCGCCGGGTGCAGTTTAACGGCAATCTCCCGTTTAGCAATACAAGCTCTCCGGATGCAACAAATGCAGCTGGTAACAATCCCAAAGCTTACCTCACGGTTTTATTTTTCCTCCGATGCAGGTGTTCCCCCAAAATGAAAGATGCCACACCTCAACTACTAAGACGCCGCTGCGTGGTGTTTTCACCCGCAGCCCAACATTAG
>JBBSJN010000259.1:0-3906 GCA_038257235.1 Chitinophagales bacterium | reverse complement strand
AGCGCAGTGAATGTACCACTGGTTGCACTAAAACTGTAATTGGTAATGCTCTGGGAATAGGCACTCGACCACAGGAGCACGGATAGTACACAAGAGAGCGTAAAAATTCTCATAAGAGGTTTGGTTTTATCTGGATATTGGCGAAAAGCAAGACCCCCGTGGGTCATCACTTCCTTTGAGCCAAAACTATATTAAAAAGAATACAAACTTGTAGCCTAACGAATATATCTGTGTAGAGATTTGTCTACAGCTCATATAGAGTCAAATGCATTTGCAAAATAAAGTATTTTCTACAGGGCTTTCGTTTGGTGGGGCAAGGAAAAAAGGTAGAAAAAAACTTATTGAAGATGACAGGATCTCTGATTGCCGCAATGGGTTGTTAGCGGCCAAAACAAGTAGCCGATAATAGAAGTTATGCTCCGGTTACAAGGCCGTGCGTTGCATCTGTTGGCCGCACCAGAACAATGTAATTTTAGTGGCCGATCTTAGGCAAAAAAAAATTAAACCACTCTTGTAGTGCAAGCCTATAGGCCCGTGTAGAAGAAGTTCTACCTCTACTTACATTAACACCAATGCTGGGTTAATTGGTCTACATTACGCCGTTGACTTAGTCTTGTTGGTCCTCATTACTGCATTAGCTCTCAAAAGTATCCTTGCGTTTATGATAACTGATTTGATCGTTTTTCTATTTTAAACCAATATCAAATGCCCCGAGGTAATAACATATTTCAAAAAAACATTGACACAACATACCCCTCATTTTTTGAGAACAGCATGGAAGGAATTCTGGCTGCCAAAAAATATGGCAACATATTACAAGTAAATAAAGTAGCCTGTAAAATATTTAAATTGACCGAGAGCGGTATCATTAATGCACAAAGGGCCGGTTTGATAAACGTGGAAGAATGCCGCCTGAATGTGTTACTGCAAGAACCTGAAAATACCGAATGCAATGTCAAGAATAAAAATATCGCAGTTGAATATAGCTCACTCGTAAATAGTTTAATTCCCTGCAATTGATGTAAATCATATCGTCCGATGATAAAGATCACAAGGCCGGAAAGTATAAAGTGATAGGTTGAAGTAATAAATGTGTAATCGAAAATCCAATGAATCTAACTAAAAAAGAACTTGTATTTTATAAAGAAGAAAAAGGCAGGCTTTTAGCTGAGCTGAAACTGGTTAATATTGAACTGGCCTTTCAAGAGAAAGAAAAAGGAAAACGTGGTGATGAATTGGCAATAGCTAATAAGGAAAAGAAAAACAGGGCAGATGAATTAATTATTGCAGATAAAGAACTGGCTTTTCAAAAAAAGGAAAAAGGAAAGCGTGCCGGTGAATTGCTGATAGCTAATGAAGAAAAGAAAAACAGGGCAGATGAATTAGTTATTGCTAATATAGAACTTGTCTTTCAAAATGAACAGAAAGAAAAGCGTGCAGCTGAGTTGATCATTGCAAACAAGGAACTAGCTTTTCAAAATGAAGAAAAAGAAAAGCGTTCAGCAGCGTTGATAATTGCTAACAAAGAACTCATTTTTCAAAATGATGAGAAAGAAAAACGTGCAGCAGAATTGATCATTGCTAACAAAGAACTTGCCCTTCAAAACAAGGAAATGGAAGCCCAGGCTGCAGAGCTGGAGTCAGTAAATAAAGAATTAGAATCATTTTCTTATTCTGTTTCACACGACCTGCGGGCACCGCTAAGGGCTATTAATGGTTTTACCAGGATATTATTAGAAGATTATCTCGATCAATTAGATGATGAAGCGAAAGAAGTGCTTGAAGAGATAATATCTAACTCAAAAAAAATGGGGGAGTTGATAGATAACCTGTTGGATTTTTCCCGCATTAGTAAGCAGCACGTATCTATGTTTGACGTTAATATTAAGGAACTGGTAGAATCAGTAGTTACGGAACAAAGACAAATTGAACCAACCCGAAAAATTAATCTTACCGTAAAAAAACTGGATAACATAACAGGCGATAGAAATATGCTAAAGCAGGTATTTATAAACCTTATTTCAAATGCATTTAAATATACGGGCAAAAAAGAGGACGCAATTATTGAGATTGGAAGTTATCCTGAAGATGGTTATCATACTTATTATGTAAAAGATAATGGGGCCGGGTTTGACATGCAATATGCTGATAAATTATTTGGTGTATTTCAACGCCTGCACAGCAGCAATGAATTTGAAGGAACCGGCGTAGGGCTTGCAATTATTCAAAAAATTATTTCAAAACATGGTGGTAGGGTTTGGGCAGAAGCTAAAGTTGGCGAAGGAGCCTGCTTTTATATTTCATTGCCTGTTACAACAAATAATCAATAATATTAAACATTCATTTTATGCCAAACACAGAAATTCAAATACTGCTGGTAGAAGACAACAAATCAGACGCTAAGCTCACGATCAGGGCGTTGAAGAAACATAACCTGGCTAACAACCTGGTTCATCTTATTGACGGTGCCCAGGCGCTGGATTTTATTTTCGGAACAGGAGAATTTGAAGGCAGAAATATTAATGAGAAGCCGAAAGTAATATTCCTCGATTTAAAAATGCCAAAGGTAAGCGGCCTTGAAGTGCTGAAAATAATTAAGAGTGATGAGCGAACAAAGCTTATTCCCGTGGTAATGATGACTTCGTCAAAAGAAGAACAGGATATCGTAGAGAGTCATCAGCTTGGGGTAAACAGTTATGTGGTTAAGCCTGTGGACTTTGATAATTTTTCAAAAACTGTTTGCGAACTGGGATTTTATTGGCTTGTAGTAAATACGCCGCCACAACAATAGTAATTATGAATAAAAATACCATAGATATTTCTAAGCTGGCAACCTTGCCTGTTAGTAAAAAACTTATGAGCAGTATAGAAAAAACTGGTAAAATGCTAAAAATATTACACCTCGAAGATGTGAGTAGCGATGCTGTATTGGTAAACAACCAATTAAAGAAAAGCAAACTGGATTATGAAATTCTGGTTGTGGAGACAAAGGATAAATTCATTAAAGAGTTGAAAGATTTCACGCCGGATATTATACTTTCAGATCATTCTCTTCCCTCATTTAATTCACATGAAGCATTAACTATTCTTCATGAAACCGGTTTAAAAATTCCTTTCATACTTGTAACCGCTACTATGTCTGATGAGCTTGCCGTGGAACTGATCAGGAAAGGTGCAGATGATTATATATTGAAAGACAGGCTTAATCGCCTGGCCTCAGCTATACAAAATGCATTGGAAACATATCGTTTGAAACGTGCAAAAGAAGTTATCATAAATGAATTGATAAGTAGTCAATTACATTTAAAAGAAGCGCAGGCAATTGCCAAAGTAGGCAGTTGGGAAACAGATTTACAGACTTACCAGGTAAGATGGTCCAATGAAATGCATCGTCTTTATGGAACAGATCCTGATAATTTTGAACCATCCTATTTACCCATTCAAAGTTTTGTTCATCCTGAAGACAGGGAAAAGATAGATAAAGCTTTTAAGCATTCGCTTAACAATTATGGTTCTAATCGCATTGAACACCGGATTTTTACCTTGCAAGGCATTGAAAAATGGATAGAAGAAAATTGGTCCGTAACCAGGGATGAAAACGGTTTGCCCATTAGTGTAATTGGTACCGGCCAGGATATAACTCAACAAAAAATTGAAGAACAAAGATTGGTTGATAGTGAATTAAAATTAAAGGAAGCCCAGGCCCTGAGTCATATTAGCAATTGGGAAGTGAACCTGGTGACAAGTGTCCACACCTGGTCTGATGAGTTTTATAATATTTTCGGAGTAAACCGTGAAGATGTAACACCATCAGCCGAATCCTTTTTATCCTTGCTTCATCCCGATGATAGGAGCAATGCAAGTGAAAGGGTAGCTAAGGCATTTCAAACTAATGAAGCAGGTTCT
>JBBSJN010000258.1:0-3945 GCA_038257235.1 Chitinophagales bacterium | reverse complement strand
GCCGAAAGTACTTTTGGCTTTGATAATGGAGCACTGCTGCTTTCTTTTTTAGCAGCCGCAGTTTTTTTACCCGATGATGATGCTTTCATTTTTAGGTTTAATTATAATTTTTACCGCTACCTGACCACATAAAGGTTCCTGTATTTTCATTACTATTTTTTATCACTCATCATGATTTTGCAGATCAAATAATATTTCTTTCATCTTATCAATATGCACTTTTAACTCCGTTTGTTTTTCAACATTGCTGGAAGATAAGGATGTATATCCCTTTTTTTTATTTTCTGATTCCATTTTTTTAAGCAGGTGTTTACGTTCTTCCATCATCCGTAACGCTGTCCACAAAGTAGCACCCGCAGCTTCGCTCTGTTTTAACACCAGGTCTCTTTCTGTATAAGCATGCCCTATATGGCAGCGGTATCTTTTGATGATGTCATTTTGTGCCTCCCAAAGGCCACCACCACAATCGGGGCAGGCAAACAGGCTTTGTACCACATCCAGTTTTTTAACATCATCAATGCCCACAGCAGTTTGTTCAGCAATCTTTGATTCTGTAAGTACATCTTTAGGTACCGGCTTTTTTCTTCCTTTTTTATTTTTAACTATTTCCGAAATCAACGGGCCAATTTCTTGTAAGGAAGCTACATGATCAGCTTCCATATTGTTGATTACCGATAGCGGCATATCGGGATACTCTGCTTCATTTGGATCTTGCACAATGCAGGTGCCGCCACTTCTTTTAATGGCCCACATGCCCGAGGTTCCATCATCGAGCAGGCCGCTTAAAATAATGCCTGTGGCATGCGAACTGTAAGCTGCGGCAGCAGAGCGAAACAGCACATCAATAGATGGCCTGAAGCGGTTTTCTTCGGGGCCTGCACCTAAAAGAAATTTATTATCTTTTACCAGCAAATGCTGGTTAGGACGGGCTATATAAATATTATCTGTTTTTATGGGCGCACCATTTGCTGCCAGACTGCAAGGCATGGCAGTAACCTGTTTCAGGCGGTGTACAACAAAATCGCCTATTCCTTTACGGGATAAATGCAATACAATACAATAGGCCACCTCCAGCCCTTTTTGCAGACCCTGTACCAGCTCCGCAAGGGCATTTAATCCTCCGGCTGATGCGCCTATTACCACTATGAATTTAGGATGCCTGATCATATTGCTTGAATTACATATTTTTTTTACGGTTCTCCTGTTTATTTAACGGGTGATTCCCAATTTCTTCAATGGGACTTCTTCTTTTGTCTTTTAGTTTTTTAAAATGAGATGGTGAAAGCCCTGTCGCTTTCTTAAACTGGTGGGATAAATGAGCTACACTACTGTAATTCATCTTCCAGGCAATTTCTGTAATGTTTAACTCATCATAAATGATCAATTCCTTTATACGTTCAATTTTATGAGCAATAATAAAATGCTCAATAGTGATTCCCTGAACCTCTGAAAATAAATTGGCCATATACGTATAATCGTGGCTCAGTTTTTTACTCAGAAAATCTGAAAAATTTGTTCTGACCTCTTCATCAGAATGATGAATCATTTCAATCACAGTATTTTTAATTTTTTCAATTAATATGGCTCTTTTGTCGTCCATTAATTCAAGACCTGTGTCGAGTAAGGCAATTTTAATTTGCTTCCTTTGATCTGCGGATATGTTTTCCATGATATCTACTTCGCCTAAATCCACAACAATAAAGTGAAGGCCGAGTTTTGTCAGCACTTCTTTCACCACAATTTTGCAGCGGTTGCTTACCATATGTTTGATAAAAATTTTCAATTACACAGTTTATTTGGTAAATACGTATAAAGGTCCCCCCTTTAAGGTCGGTCAATTTTATGTAATTCTCGTAATTAGTTACATGATTCACACATTAAAGCAAGCAAACTGCCATAAAATGTATTATTTATTGTTCTTTTTTGAAAAACCAAGGACGAGAATTCCTCCAACCAGCAAAACTGCAGTAATAATGGGAGACCATTTATCAGGATGATTTTTCTGCTAATTGATCTGAACGGACCCAGGTCAACCACTTTTTTTGTTGTTAGATAATTGAACCCGGTAAATGCGAGCAGTAGTATACCAACAGTTATACGTACAAATTCCACAATTTTTTTTATTTTTTGCTATGACTTTGCAGTTAGCGTTATAAATTCTTTTGCAGTAAAAAGAAATTGAGATTATGATTTAAGAGTGGATTCGGAAGGTAATACAAATTTCTTTTTTATATGCTCCTGTAAAAAGTTTTTCAACTGGTAATTGAATTCGTAAGGATTTTCCAGGTTGGGTAAATGTCCAGCATGTTCGATGATGTTCAATCTTGACTGTTTAATTTCAGCATGCATCAGCCAGGCAGTGGCCGTAGGTGTAATTATATCATCCTTTCCTACCATAATAAGTACAGGCACTTTTATTTCCTGAAGTTTACTACAAGTACTTTGCCTTTCTGCAATAGCAAACAGGGTATTTATCAGCGAAAGTTTTGAAGTAGTTACAATCATTTCCCTGACAGCAGCTATTTCATCTTTTTTTGTTAAGAACGATTCAGGTGCAAAAAGATTATTTATGCTTTCGTCAGCAAATTCTTCCACACTGATCTCCTTGATATGTTCAATGGTCTTCAGTCTTTTTGCTTTACCCTCTTCTGTATCTGCAGCACACTGTGTATCACTTAAAAGAAGTGCCTCAAATCGTTCGGGAAATTTTTCAATTGCTTTTAATGCAATGTATCCACCCATTGATAAACCACAAAGTACTGCCTTCACCAACTTCAGCTTATCCATCAGGTTAATCAGGTCGGCAACAAAAAGATCTATACTGAAAATGCCAGTTCCCGCATCTGAGTTTCCATGCCCCCGAACATCATAGGCAATCACTCTGTAATTATCTTTTAAAACTGCTGTTTGTTTATCCCACATGGATTTATTAAAAGGAAAGCCGTGAATAAAAATGATGCAATTAGTGTTATCGGAACCTGAATCATTGTAACTAACTGTATAATCATTGTTAGTCATTTTAATATTATCTCCCGTTTTGCGCATAGGTTTGTAGTTTTTGTAATAATATATCTGATCCGGATCTTTATATAACTATTTTATTTTACTGTCAGTTTATTCACTATTGAAGTTGAATCCTGCAACATTCCATTTAATTCATTTGCAGATGAATAACCAGAAAAACTGAATAAAATAATAAATGCTGAGATCAGAAAAATAGTTATTAAAAATAATCCAACCAGATAACCGGTTTCTCTCAAAATTTTCATTATAAATAGTTTAATTGATTAATGCGTTTAATTACTCAAAAGTCCGTTTATCAAATCATAAAATTGTTATACATCTATAAGAAAATATTATCTATTTCACACATTGAATGAAAACAGTTCTTTTGTAAGAAAAAGATGTCAGCAGGCCGATGATTTTTAGTTTGGAGTGTTGCTGCCGTGGTAATTTTTGATGTTACAGCAGAGCTGGCCGGTAAAATAATCGCCATAATAGCCAGCGATCAGATCCGAAGACTTTTTTTTACAGTCATTTTGATTATTTTAAAATTTGATTAAACGGCACTTCTTAACATATTTTATTATTCCGAATGGCAATGTTAGAATAAAGATGAGAAGCTTTATAACTATAATTATTATATGATATAGAAAAAAAGTTGCAAAATTCACACATTGGCATAACTGTTGTAAATACATTAATCCGTGAATAATGTAAGTATTTTTTTAAGTTGTGTAACACTCGCCTGTGCAAAGTGAATCATCTTTGTAAAACGATCAATTTAAGTTTTCATCAAATACTAACTTAATTTTTTCAGCTGTTTCAGCATTTACTTCATCGTTGTTCTACTTAATTATTTATATCAATTTTACTATTTCATGATTCAGCATTCAATTAATAATAAAAACTATAAAATGAAAACAATTAAAATTTTACTGAGCT
>JBBSJN010000257.1:0-3978 GCA_038257235.1 Chitinophagales bacterium | reverse complement strand
TGAATAGGTGCATAGGATGGTTCAAAATTATTAGGATCCGTTCCATAAAGACGGTACATTTCTTCTGACCAGTTTACTTGCCACGTTTGCAAATCTGTTTCCCAATTGCCTAGTTTGGCAACTGACTGTGCTGTAATGAGACGTGATCTTTCTATCTCTAATTCGGAAGCAAGTTTACGGTACTTCTGCTCACTTTCCATAAGCATTTTATCTGCCATCACTTTCTCCGTAATATCCGAGACCATCCCCAACGCACCCTTATATTTTTTGGTATCATCAAAAATAGGATTGGAGGATATTTGGGTCCAGATGCGCCTTCCATCTTTTGTTATGAATGATGCATCATAGGTTTCACTTATTCCTTGTCTTCTTCTTTTATGACTGTCTATGGCAGTCTGTAAATCGGCTTCATCCTTAAAAAAGAAATTTGATTTGCCCATCATTTCATCAATTGAATATCCAATGATCTCACACATCTTTTGATTAACAAAAGTGGTTTTATTGTTTTCATCTAACATCCATATTCCCTCCTGCGCAGTTTCTACAATCTGCCGGTATCGGAATTCGCTTTCCCTAGTTTTTATCTCAGCATTTTTGCGATCCGTAATGTCTTGGAAACCACCATGTATCCTTATGCATTTTCCATTTAAAAATTCTCCTTCACCTATGGTACGCACCCATTTATGATTTCCTTTAAAAGTGATTATCTGCAATTCTTCATCCCATGGCGTACCATTTTCTATACATTCCTGTACTTTTTGGCTAATTGTTTCTTTATGGATACCTTCTTTAAAATAATTTATTCCCACATCTAAGAGCGGAACATAATCTTTATCCACTTCACGTATTTCCTTTGTAACATCTGACCAAAAAACGGTTCCATTTACTACATCAATTTCCCAACTACCAATTGCTGCAAGCCTGTTAGTTTTATCTAAAAGTTCTTCCAATTTCTTTATTTCAGTAATATCAGAGGAAATTCCAATGATACCGGATAATACGTTATTCTCATCATAAATTGGAGAATTGGTAATCAGGGCAGGAAAAATGGTTCCATCCTTTTTCCGCACTTTAAATTCTCCCGACCATGTATGCCCTTTTTTCAGATCTTCCATTATCTGCATAGCTTGTTCATTGGAGGCCTCAAAAGTTGTTAGATCCATTATATGTTTTTCTAAAGCTTCGTCTTTTGTCCACCCATAAATGTTTTCAGCTGCCTGGTTCCAATAATTTACATTGCCATTTAAATCTGTTGCTATTGCCGCCTGCCCAATAGTTTTTAATAAATTGGCTTTGAACCTGTTTTCTTCATCTGCTTTTTTCTTCTCTGTAATATCTCTAAAATTGGCAACGATGGCATTAATGCCTTCGGTTTCAAGAAAATTTGTTGCTATGCCTTCTACCCAAATATAGCTTCCGTCTTTTTTTCTATCCCGTATCAATGGAACTTCCATAGGAACTCCTGGATGCATCATTATCTTCTCAACAAATTCATGCAATATCAACGCATCGTCCGGGTGAACAATGTTAGCCATATTTATTTCTAAACATTCTTTGGAAGTATATCCAAAATTTTTGGATACCGCCGGGCTTGCGTAAATTGTTTTTCCGGTAGCGTCAGTTAGCGTGATCATGTCCGCACTGTTCTCAATGACCCCTTTAAAAAACTTCTCGCTTTTTTCAATTTTTTTCTTCGATACCACTTGTTCGGTGATGTCATTAATAAAAAAGAAGACGCCTTCAATTTCTCCTTTACTATTTCTATAGGCCTGATAAACGAAGTCGATATAGAAATCAGTCATTTCACCGTTTTCTTCTGTATCTACCTTGACCAACATCTCTGTGCCTGTATACGTTTCGCCGGTTTGGTAAACATGATCTAACATGCTAACAAAGCCTTGTTCTATTACTTCCGGAAGTACTTCTGCCACTGTTTTTCCTACTATATCTTTTTTGCCTATCAATTGCAAATAAAGGGGATTAGCCATTTCAAAAATATGATCTGCCCCTTTCAACATGCCGATAGCGGATGGAGCTTTTAAAAACATATCAAAGAACTGATCCCTTTCACTTTCCACGGCTTTCTCCAATCTTTTCTTCTCGGTTACATCTTTTGCGATGCAAAACATTAATTGAAGTTTCTCGTCCCAGTTAACCGACCATAATATTGGAACTACTCTTTCGCTTTTATGTACGTACCTATTTTCAAATAATGGAATCTGGATGCCACTAACAATTTTTTCAGCGGCCTTTGAGGTAATATCAGCATCTTCACGATACACAAGGTTCATAAATTTGCTGCCAATAAGCTCCTCAGGTGTGTAACCCCAAACTTGCTGTGATGCTGCGCTAACTTTGATGAACTCCCCCTTAGCATTAATTGTACAAATAACATCTAAAGAAGAATCTAGTATTTTATTAAGATCAGCAACCGCTTTTTCTAACTCATTTGAAGTAGCATTAAGTTTATTCTCTGCTGTTTTGCGCTCTGTTATATCCTGGCAGGTTCCAACTGCACGAACAGGTTGCCCTTGTGCATCTCGGAAAATTTTCCATCTTTCACATACATGCTTCAACCCGCCATTTGTTGTAATTATCCTGTGCTCAAAAGAATTTATGGTGTGACTATTTAATGAATTTTCTAATGCAGCGTTTAGATTATTACGTTCATCTTGAGGTATAAAAGAAAGAAAGGCTTCATAGGTAACTTGAAATTTTTGGGGATCGGTTTCAAAAATACGGTGTGTTTCCTCTGACCATACTAAACTAAAGGTTTGCAGGTCTGTTTCCCAACTTCCAACTTTGGTAACAGCTTGCGCTTCATTTAATCTTGATTCACTCTTTTGTAGTTTTTGTTCGGCTATTTTTCGTTGCGTAATATTTTGGTGTGAAATCACTACCTTAGAATCATCATCACCAAATTTAGTGACGGAAAGATTGAACCATCGTTGCTCTGTTAAAGAATGACAGGGATATTCCAGCTCAAAGGTTTTTACTTCTTTATTAAATACTGATCGGATGCCCTGTAATGTTTGCCCTGCTATAATATCTCCCGAAGCCATTGATCTTTGGCAAACTTCAAAATAGTTACTTCCTTTAGAAACGCCTTGCAATGAATCAGCACCATTGGCTTTTGCAAAATCATCCCACGCCATATTTACGGCTATGAGTTTGCCGTTTTTATCTATCACCGCTATGTGTGTATTGAGGGAAGAAAGAATGTCCTTATTGAATGCTTCGCTTTCCTTTAAAAGTTGTTCTGCATGTTTTCTTTCACTTATATCCCGAACTATCAATGAAGTTCTTTGTTCACCATTGGCATTTTTATAAACTACAGAAGTAAACTCACCTGGAAATGTCTCCCCGTTTTTACGAATTGTTGTAACCTCAGCTTTTACCTTACCTGTACGCTGGCGTTCTTCAAGAGCTGCAGACAGCCGAGGGTCTGCGGTATCCACTAAACCAAATCTACCTGCTTCGCAAATTTCTTTCTCACTCATGCCAAACATAGTACAGGCAGCAGGATTTGCTGCAAGTATTTTTCCATCAGTTACTGTAAGAAGTATGGCATCCAAACTGTTCTCAAAAAGTGAATGATATTTCTCCTCGCTGTCGTATAAGATTTGTTCTGCCTTTTTTCTTTCAGTAATATCATGGACTATCTTAGCTGCTCCAATAACTTTACCGTTGTTGTCTTTGAGTGGTGAGATGGTAAGCGAAACATCCACTCTTGTTCCATTTTTTGTAAGCCTTAAGGATTCAAAATTCTGTACAGATTCACCTCTTTTTAATCTTTCCATAAATCCCGATTCTTCCTGCAAACAGTCAGGTGGAATAATTAAAGAGATGTTTTTACCAATGGTTTCTGCTGCTGAATAACCAAAAAGCTTTTCTGCGCCAATGTTCCAACTGGTAATTATACCATCCAATGTTTCGCTAATGATGCCATCATTAGAAGCATTGACAATATCAGCAAGA
>JBBSJN010000256.1:0-4012 GCA_038257235.1 Chitinophagales bacterium | reverse complement strand
CAGTACTTTTTCAATCACATCCCGCACACAGGCGTAACCTCCATTTAATGGTGAAATATATTGGACCACTTCTTTAATTTCAGTTACAGCATCAGCAGGACAGCAAGGTAAACCAACAATTGACATTACAGGAAGATCTGGTAAATCATCACCCATAAAGAGAACTTCTTCCTTTTTCAATTTGTTTTCAGAAATATATTTTGATACCATCTCTTTTTTATCTTCTACCGACATATGTACATGAGTGATGCCTAACCTGTCTAATCTGTCAGCAACCTGGGGCGAATTGCCTCCCGATACAATCAAAACTTTATATCCATTCTTTACTGCCATTTGTAAAGCAAATCCATCTTTAATACTCATTCTTCTTGCCTGCAAACCATTGTCAAGCACCAAAACAGTACCGTCTGTGAGTACACCATCCACATCAAAAATGAAAGTGGTGATTTGTTTAAAGAGTTTGATAACATTCATGCCCCTATCCCCTAAAGGGATAATAAGAATTTAGTGATAATTAAAGTAATTCAATTATACTGAAATCAGGGAAGACCTGTTTTGGGAAACATAATTGTTACCCACCTTTAGGGGGACGGGGGTTGATTATCCCTCCACTCATACACCCATGCACTCTGAATCATTTCCAGGTGACCTTCGGAACTTTGTTCTCTTGTTCCTTCAAAGCCGGGAATTTCCAGGATCCAGTTTAGTAAATCAGTAAAGCGGATACGATATATTTTCCCTTCATTGAATTCATCGCCAAAACGTTCGTACAGTTTCTGTGCAATATCTTCATGATCGGGCCAGTTTATCGGCGGTTCAAAATGTGCCATAATAAAAAGAAGTCTGAGGAATGAACTCAGAGGTCAGATCTCAGACTTCTTACATCTGACCTCTTCTTAAAAATTTATTCTCCTAAAAATTGTGTCTGATCCGGTAAAAGCACTTCAATATCTCCGCCTCCATCTTTCAAAAGGGATTGACAGCCCAATCTTGAATTCAATCTTGGATTGACTGCCCTGTCAATAAAGTCTTCTTCTTTATCAGTTATCTCGTCAATATAATCCATTCCTTTTTCAATATATAAATGACAGGTTGTGCAAGCACAAACGCCTCCACAATTATGATGAAGTTCAATATCGTTTTTTAGTGCTATTTCCAACAGGGTTTGACCTGCTTCTACATTCTCCAGTGTTACCGGTTCTAATCCTTTCTGTTCAAACTTAATTTTAACTGTGTACATCTGTTGATTTTTCATTTCTGGCGCAAAATTAACGGTTAAACAAGGAATATATTTACTTGTTTGGGAAAAGTGGAGAATAAAGAATTGCCAGCAATCATTTGCTTTGCTGAATGCTTTCTGTCAACAGAACATAAAGATTTTTCAATTGAGGATGATCTTTCAATAAATCCAGATGTTTATGAATAGATTCACTATCGTGCCGGATAGCCGGGCCAGTTTGAAGTTCTTTTGGCGAATTATCTTTTAGCCTTGTCGCCGTTTCTACAATCAAAGGCAAGAGTTGTTTGAAATCGAGTCCTTCCTTTCTGCAATAATCTTTGGCCAGAACATACATATGATTTACAAAATTACTGACTACAACTGCTGCTACATGTAATTTTAGTCTTGCATCATCGCCTGCCTGTATTACTTTTTCATCTGTAATAGAATGTGCAAGCTTCTCCAGCATAATTTTTGTTTTCTCATCATTGGCATCTATAAAAATTGGTGCATCTGGAATAGTTGTCATTTCCTTACGAAGACTTTGTAACGGATAAAAAACGCCGTAATGATTGCTTACCGGTTGTAAAATTTCTTTTGGAACAGAAGCCGCCGTATGAACTATTATTTTCCCGGGCAAATGCAAATCTTTTATAACATCGCTTATTGAATCATCATTGACAGCAATAAGATATAGTTCTGCATTGCGATTGATCATCGTTTTGTAATTCGTGGATTCCGTATCCCATTCATATGCCAATTCAGATGCTGCGGAAGCATTACGACTGTAAACCTGCAGAATATGATGACCAGCATGTTTAAATTTCCTGCCCAGCACAGCAGCCACATTTCCAGAACCGATGATTACAATGTCCATTTAAATTATGATTGAATAGATTTGCAATTATACCAATTGCATTTAGCAATTTATGATTATTAACTGTAAAATACCGAGGATGTAACCTTTTCCCGATGGCATGGGGATTACGGATACACAATCGTTACAACATTAAAGAATGGAAACAGGATGGCAAAACTACAGACAACACAGCGACTGGCATTAAGGTATTACAAAGCGAAGTTCAAAATATTGACTTCCATTTCAAAGCGGAAGGCTGCAGAAAAAGCTTTTGAACTTTTTTGTACGCCACAAATAAGGAATAAGAAAAAACTACCTAAAATTTTTGAAACTGCTGAAAGACTTCAATTAAAAGTTGATGGAATAATAGTTCGTGGATGGAGATTCAATCATCCGGCAGAAAGAAAAGTTCTAATTCTCCATGGTTATGAATCTTCAGTCACCAATTTTGACCGCTATGTAAAACCGCTTGTCAGCAAAGGTTATGAAGTACTAGCTTTTGATGCGCCTGCAAATGGGAGAAGTGATGGCAAGCAAATTACTTTACCGCTTTACTCAAAGGCTATTAAAGAAATAGATAAAAATTTTGGTCCTGTTAAGTCATTCATGGCACATTCATTTGGAGGTCTGGCTGTTTCGCTGGCATTGGAAGATATAACCCATACTGAAGATTACCGTCTGGCTTTAATAGCACCTGCATCGGAAACAAGAACATCCATAAATACATTCTTTTCTTTTCTGCAATTAAATCCTTCTATCAGAGAAGAGTTTGAGAAAATCATCATACAGAAAGGAGGTGTACATTCAGATTGGTATTCTATCAACAGGGCAATGGAAAACATTAAAGCGAAAGTGCTTTGGTTTCATGACGAAGATGATGATGTAACGCCGCTTAGTGATACGATGAAAGTGAAAGAATCAAACTATCCGAACGTTGAATTCGTAATTACAAAGGGATTGGGACATCGCCGCATTTACAGGGATAATAAAGTAGTTAAAGCAATTGTTGATTTTTTATGAAACATACTGTAGCAATATTATTTTTACTTATTAATATTATATCTTGTTCCAATAAGACAGTGCCTACAATGGACAATACAAACAATAAAACAGCAATAACTTACCTGGCCATGGGCGATTCTTATACAATCGGCGAACAGGTTCCGGCAAAAGATAATTTTCCTAACCAGGTGTATAATTTGTTGAAAAAATATAATCCTGAATTTGCTGAACCGAGGATTATTGCAAAAACCGGTTGGACAACAGATGAACTGGAAAAAGGAATAATTGCTGCTGATAAAAAAGAACCATTACAAGCATCTTATAATTTCGTTTCTTTATTGATTGGCGTAAATAATCAGTACCGTGGCCGCACGGTGGAAAATTATATACCCGAATTTGAAGAATTGCTGATAAAAGCAATCCGTTTTGCCGGAAATAATGCCAATCATGTAGTGGTTGTCTCTATTCCCGATTGGGGAGTTACACCTTTTGCTGCAGGCAGAGACAGAAATAAAATTGCTAGAGAAATTGATGATTACAATGCTGCCGCTAAAGAAATAACCGAAAAATACAATGTACATTATATAGATATCACTCCATGGACAAGGGAAGCGGCAACTGATAACTCTTTGGTAGCTGCTGATGGTTTACATCCTTCGGGTAAAGAATACAAAAGGTGGGCTGAAAAGATTACTGCTTTCTTTAAGAGTAGTCTTTAATTCCTGAGTTTTTTGAACCACAACTTGTCCCGATAATTTCGGGATAGACAGAGTAGAACACATTAGAGAATCACACATAGAGTGTTTTTCAATGTGAAATACTATACTCCGATTGTGCTTTAGTGGTTCCCAAAAAAAATCTTTCATTAAGCATTTTTACCTGTATTTCCCTCTTGCTCAGCTATGAACAGGACCCTGAAGAGTGATTCTTTT
>JBBSJN010000255.1:0-4023 GCA_038257235.1 Chitinophagales bacterium | reverse complement strand
AGGAGCATCAATTCAGGAAAAAGGAACCCGTAATGGTACGATTGCAAATGATGCAGGTGTATTTTCCTTAAGTGTCAACTCAGGTGCAACTTTAAAAATTTCGGCATCTGGATATGATGAAAGAGATTTCAAAGCCGGAAGCGATATGAAAGTTCAGCTTGCCATTCTTTCAGGAGAAATGAATGAAGTGGTGGTAACAGCACTTGGTATAAAAAGGGAGAAAAAAGCCCTTGGATACGCAGTACAGGAAGTGAGTGGAGACAAGTTGACACTTACTAAAAATGTTGATTTAAGTACCAGCTTAGCAGGTAATGTAGCTGGTGTTCAGTTAGTAGGTTCGCCAAGTTCTACATTTGATAATGCAGACATCTTGATTCGTGGTGTAACAGGCTTAGGCCCTCAATCTCCTATATTTATTGTAGATGGTACAATTTCTAACCAATCTGCTGTATTAATGGACAATATTGAAAATGTTTCCGTACTGAAAGGTCCTGCAGCTACTGCCTTATATGGTCAGCGGGCAGCCAACGGAGCGGTGGTAATAACTACAAAAAAAGGAACCAGAAAAAAAACAAGTAGTGTTGAAGTTAATCTTGGTGTTACCGCTGAGAGATTAGCACTGATTCCTCCTTACCAGAATGAGTATGCTGGAGGATATTCCTCTGCTTATACAAGTGTAAATTCTTTAGGATCTGGCTATTTAGATGCTCAGGGGTTTTATTTATTTAAATATAATCCTGCAATTCATCCTGCATCATGGTCTTCTTTTAATGGACAGCGTATGTTAGAATATGGAGCCGATGAAAGCTGGGGACCTAAAATGGATGGATCACAATACAGACCATATTATAGCTGGTACCCCGGTAGTGAGTTTGGTCAGCTTGCTTCTTTAACTCCTCAACCAGATAACGTTAAAAACTTTTTTAATACCGGTGTTAATCTTAATAACAGCATTGCCTTCACTACAGGTGGAGAATTACATAACTTACGTTTAACGTATGGTAATCAGGACAGAACATTGATTATTCCTGAAGCCAGAAGGCAACAGCATCAGCTCGGATTAAACGGTTCTTTTGATGTTGGTAAATACCTTACACTTTCGAGTGATATTGCTTATACTACCAGCTTTACAAAAGGTCAGCCACAGGAAGGTTATAGATTGGATGGATTGAATGTAATGCAAAACTTTAACCAGTGGTTTCAGCGTCAGTTGGATATAGAAAAAATGAAACAATATAGACAACCGGACGGAAGTCTTAATTCATGGAATATTGGTGATCCAAATTTTTCAAGCGATTTGGCTACCTATAGCCGTCCGCAATATTGGGATAACCCCTATTATGTAGTTAAGGAAAATTATGGAACAAGAAATCACAACCGTCTTGTTGGTAATATTGGTTTGAATATTAAGATCAACAAACATCTTAACCTGCAATCGTACGCCAGGTTAAATTCTTATACGAACGAAAATGATTTCCGCATCGCCACTGGCGGTCTTAATCTGGATGAATTTTCAATTAATCAGAACCAGTACAGAGAGCTGAATTATGAAACCAATCTTACATATAGGAATAAGTTTGGTGATTTTTCTGTGGATGCATTGGCTGGTGCAAACAAGCGTCGGGAGAGATATAGTCAGCTTTCAGAATCAACGGCTGGGGGGCTAAGCTCTGCAAATTATTTTGATATAGCTGCTTCAATCGCAAGGCCAAATATTTCCAGATCGTACACAAATAAAGTGGTGAACAGTATTTATGGAAAAGCATCAGTCGGTTGGAAGGATATGATTTATCTGGAAGGAACATTAAGAAATGACTGGTCTTCAGCATTACCAGTGGATGAAAACTCTTATTCCTATCCATCAGTAAGTACAAGTTTTATTTTTACAGAATTACTTAGAAAGACAAGTGTTTACCATTGGCTTACTTTTGGAAAGATCCGTGCTTCTTTTGCATCCGTTGGATCTGATCTAGGTGCACATAGCCTCGATATTGCGATTAACAATGGTTCTTTTTATGGCACCAATCCTTCTGCATCTATCGGAAATCAGTTCAGAGGTGGAGGTATCAGACCTGCCTTAACAAAAGCATGGGAAGTAGGTGCTGAATTACGTTTCTTTAAGAAAGTCGGGATAGATTTTACAATTTATCAAAATAATAATACTGATCAGATATTGGCAGTTGATGTTTCGCCCGCAAGCGGATTTACTACCGCACAAATTAATGCTGGTAGTATCGTAAGTAAAGGGGTTGAAATCACTTTAAATGGTAATGCTATACAATCCAAAAACTTTTCTTGGGATATAACTGTAAACTGGGCTAAAAACAAAAATGAAATTAGAGAATTAGCTCCTGGTATCAACACTTATTTATATGCAACTAACAGATATGATACCAGATTGGAACATCCTGTAGGTGGTGAGTGGGGAACCTATTATGGCCGTAAATGGAAAACAAATGATAAAGGCGAAACCATCATTCTTTCAAATGGTCTACCTGATTATACTATTGGTGAAAAAATAGGTACTGTTCTTTCTAAATGGACGGGTGGTATCTTTAATTCATTCCGTTATAAAGGATTTGATCTTACTTTCTTAATAGGCTTTCAGGATGGGGGATTATTTTATTCTGAAACCCGGAACTTTAATACCGGAGCAGGTCTTTCGCAGGAAACTGTTGGTGTTAATGATAAAGGATTTGATTGGAGAGATTTTCCGGGTTCTTACACATTGGCTGGTGGCAATACTGGAAATGGTGGTATTCGCATTCCTGGTGTTTTTGCCAATGGTACACCAAACAACCGCTATATCAGTGCCCGTGCTTACTGGTATACTGCCCGTCAAAGAGATGCAAGAGAAGTTTTATTGGATGCTTCATATATCAAACTTCGTGATATAAGATTGGGTTATAATCTTCCAACAGCATTTTTACAAAAAACAAAAATTGCTAAATCAGCAAACATCGGCGTTATTGTCCAAAATGCATGGTTGATTTGGGCTACAACTAAAAAATATGGTATTGATCCATCGGAATTGGAAGTATTACACAGAGAAGGTGGACAGCTTTCTTCTACCCGTCAGATTGGTATAAATCTGAAAGTAGGATTCTGATAAAAATTTAAATCAATACATCATTTAAAATATTTAGATATGAAAAAATTAATAATCCTTTTAACTGCAACTGTAATGTTTTATAGCTGCAATAAATTTGAGGATACCAACATTTCCCCGGCATTGCTTACGGAAGCGTCTACCAAGGCGTTATTAACAAATTCCCTGCAGGCCATGAGCAGCTTAAGTTTAGGCAACACAGCTTCTTCCCGATTAGGGGCTTTATTTGTGCAACATCTTTCAGAAGGTCCTTATCCGGGTCCTTCTCTATACAGTGACAGAAACCTTTCTTTTTCTGCCTGGTACACAGGTCCTTTATATGACCTTCAAACAATAATCAATTATAATAATGCAGGTTCTGGATCTGCCATTGGTAATGGTTCTAAAAACAACCAGATCGGTGTAGCCCGAATATTGAAAGCCTATTATTTTTTATTGATGACTGATAAATGGGGAGATATTCCTTATTCACAGGCATTAAAAGGGGATGAAGCCTATTCACCAGTTTACGATAAACAGCAGAATATCTATACGGATTTGTTCAAAGAGTTTACCGAAGCATCTGCACAGGTTACTGCTGCTGAATCAAAAGTAGAAGGAGATGTGCTGTTAAATGGTGACATGAATGCCTGGAAACGTTTTGCAAATACTATGCGTATGATAATGGGTTTGCGTCTTTCTGTTAAAGATCCTGTGAAAGGTAAAACTGAATATACTGCTGCATTAGCAGCAGGTGTAATAACCAGTAATGCACAGAATATTAATTATACTTTTTTAGCCGGAGATCCTAATAATTCTAACCCCTGGTATAACAATTATACTGCGAGTAATAGAAATGATTATGCAATCAGTAAAACCTTGACTGATTATATGGCTCCTAAAAGTGATCCCCGGTTACCGGTTTATGCTGAAGT
>JBBSJN010000254.1:0-4024 GCA_038257235.1 Chitinophagales bacterium | reverse complement strand
GGCCTAAGATTGTTGTCTGCCTTATTTGCAGCTATTGACTTTTGTGCAAAAATAAAAGCAGAATCCCACATGCCTTTTCCATAATAAGCACCTGCCAATGTTATTAACGAATTCCCGATTCTTCTAAAACCTGCCTTTGCCGCAAAGTTGAGCCCTTTGTTTATAAACATAATTAAAGAATCGGGTGGTAAAATAATAGCTATGCTAGTATAACCCAGAAATATTACTTTACCATTATTGATAGACGTTCCTAATTTTAGAGCCTCCTCATAAGCTGACCTTTGTTTTTCTTGTTCACCCAAATTGCCCCATAAATTTCCCATCATTTGATAATTCATGGCCAAAATGGCAATCCGGGCATCATGACCGTTTTCTGAATTTGAAAATGTCCAGGGCCGCCAATTATCTGATTCATTTTTTTCATTTCCTGCCAGTTTCATGGCCTCAGTATGGTAATCATAAGCTTTCATAAAATTGCCTAATGTTACCAGGCAATACCCTGCCTGACTGTATGCATCCGCCTGCCATAATTTCTTATTTAATTTTTTGGCCAATGCCAATTGCTGTTCATGAAAATATAATCCGCTGTCAGCAATAAAATCCTGGTAATAAAATCCCAGGCTGCGGAAGGCAGCTAACCTTATTGTATCATTTTTTTCAGTTACTACCGAACGTCTCAGGCTGTCAGCCTGCTTGTCGGTCACATATCCCCAGGTAGGGTCTTTTTGAGCCATTGCAAATGCTGGTATCAAACAGAGCAGGAATATTTTTACAAATGATTTCATTTTAATTTTTTGTTTTGTTTTGATGCTGGTAAAAAGTTTTCGCCTGTAATTACTTTTCTTCCTGTTTTATTTTCCAGTGCAAGCCTTGCATCTTTTGCAATCTTGCCGCCTTTTTTTCCGGCAACTGCATTTTGTTTTACGCCTTTTGCTTGGTCTGTTTCAGCAATTTGCCTTGTAGATAATTCAGCCAGTGCAGTAAAAATTAATTCTGCTTCGCTCATATGGTCTCTCAAATTTTGAGTTTTTAATCCTTTCAGATCCTTATGTTGCTTTACTGAAAGGCCCGCCCATTCGGTGTGAATAATATTTGTAAGGAATGCAAACTCATCTCCTTTTTTCACCCCGCTTTCCTGCCAGTAATCAGTCAACTTATTTCTTGTTTCCTGGCCGGTCATTCTTTGTTGAATCCATTTTTCACTTCTACCCAGTTTCTGCCAATTTTCTCTTGCCCTATCTAAACTTTGTTCTGGGTCAGCTATTTCTTTCATTCTTTCATAGCCCGTTTTTGCCAGCCATTGTTTAAATGGTTCTGCATTGGGGGATGGGATGGATTGGATGATACGCAACAGCACTTGTGTTTCTGCAACATCTGTCTCTCTCATTTTGCCATCATTGGCTTTCATTTTCAACTGTCGACAAACTGTCGACAGTTCAAGGCCATCTTCGGTTTTAACCCTTGCTTTCATTTTAAACCAGTAGTCTCTTGGGTTAACACTTTCAGTTAATATCGAAATCACATCAATAACTGAGAAATACCATTTCGCCTCTTTTTCATCCCAATGCGTTCTTACCTTTTGCTGTTCAAACAGCTTTACTCCCTTTTTCATTTATTAAATATTTATTGGCAGTAAAATAGTGAATGTGCTTCCTTCTCCTTCTTTTGTCTCCACTTTCAATTCTCCACCATGCCCTTTCGTTACTATATCATAACTCAAACTCAGCCCCAATCCTGTTCCCTGCCCGGTGGGTTTAGTAGTAAAAAATGGTTGAAATATTTTGTCTAAAACTTTTTGTGGAATGCCCGGTCCATTATCTCTTACTGAGATTAAAACTTTATTGCCTTCCTTCTTTGTGCTTACCCAAACAGTCGGTTCATGTTTTACTTGAGGGCTCTTGAACCCTCCGCCGGCCGGCGGAGGCAGGGAAGCTGCATAAAAAGCATTGGTCAATAAATTCAAAATCGCCCTGCCAATATCCTGTGGAATGATGTTGATATTTCCAATTGTTTCATCAAAATCAGTTTTCATAATTGCATTAAACGATTTGTCTTTTGCACGCAGGCCATGATAACTTAGCCGCAAATATTCATCGCACAAGGCATTGATGTCGGTTGGTTCTTTTACGGCACTGCTGCTTCTGTTGTGTTGAAGCATTCCTTTTACAATGGCATCTGCCCGTTTACCATGGTGATTGATCTTTTCTAAATTTTGTTTTACATCTGCTGCAATTAATTTCGCTTCGTTGATATCTCCCTTATCCAGTTCAACATTCATCTCATCAATCAGTTCGTTGCTAACTTCACTAAAATTATTAACGAAGTTCAACGGGTTTTGAATTTCATGTGCAATGCCTGCGGTGAGTTCGCCAAGTGAAGCCATCTTTTCAGATTGGATGAGTTGGGATTGGGCAGATTTTAGAGCAGCCAGAGACTTTTCTAATTCTGCTGTTCTTTCCTATACCAGTTTTTCAAGTTCAGCATTTCTATTTTTCCACTCTTCAATACCCCAGGTATCCTCATTAGTTGCTACATTCTCCGGTTTAGAGCCATGAAAATGAATCATCACCCATTTTTCTCCCAAGTATTCCATTACACTGGAATATCGCAATGGCATTTTTATAGTCTCATTATTAACAGTTATTTCGAGTACAACATCATCAACAAAAACAGCGGCATTTCCATCTTTTAATAATTGGCGAAATACCGGCTTTGTGGTCCAGCTTATCTGAAACCCACGGCTTTGTTCTCTTTGTCTGTTTATAAGTTCTTTTAAATCAGCAACCGAAAATATCCTTTCATCTACGGTTGTACCCAATCCCATAATATTCGGAGCAGCTATACTATCTAATATATCTAATGACTCAGGACTATTAAGTCCTGTTTCCATGAATTTTTGATGTGTTTCGATGAGCAATTTTTCTTTTTCCAAATTCATACCTGATTTTATTTACAAAGTAATAGAAACTACAAACTCACTCCCTTCTCCTTCTTTCGAATCCACTTTCAATTGCCCGCCATGTGCTTTAATGATATCATAACTCAATGATAAACCAAGTCCGGTTCCCTGACCTGTGGGCTTGGTGGTAAAGAAAGGTTGAAATATTTTATCCAATACTTTTTGCGGAATGCCGTTGCCGTTATCTGTAACTGAGATCAAAGCCCCCCCGCCCCCCGAAGGGGGGATCAGCGAAGTCTTCACGGTTACAATTGGTTCATAACCTTCGGGATGTTGTTTTTTCTTTTCGGTGACTGCATAAAATGCATTCGTCAATAAATTCAACACCACTCTTCCAATATCCTGTGGAATGATATTTATTTTTCCAATGGAAGGCTCAAAATCAGTTTTTATAGTAGCATTGAATGATTTGTCTTTTGCACGTAAACCATGATAACTTAATCTTAAATATTCATCACACAAAGCATTGATGTCTGTTGGTTCTTTTACAGCACTGCTGCTACGGCTATGTTGCAACATACCTTTTACAATGGCATCGGCCCGTTTGCCATGGTGATTTATTTTTTCTAAATTCTGAATAACATCATTGGCTAATTCTTTTGCATCATCAGAATTGCCTTTATCTAATTCCGTTTTCATTTCATCCAGTAACTCTTTACTTACTTCACTAAAGTTGTTTACAAAGTTTAACGGGTTTTGTATTTCATGGGCTATGCCTGCAGTGAGTTCGCCGAGGCTCGCCATTTTTTCGGATTGTATCAATTGCTTTTGTGTGGCCTGCAACTCTGTTAAAGCGTCTTCGGCCCGTTTCTTTTCTTCTTTTAATTTTATCAAATCTGTTCTTGCCTGCGTAAGGTCTTTAAACCGGGAATAGGCCAATGAAAAAACAGAAGCGGCTCTTTTTAATAAGCCAAAACTTTCATCCGAAATATCGCCGGGTGTGGCCGCACCAATGGCACCATGAGAAAATTTATATAAATGATAGGTCCGGTCAGGGATCGCATCGCCATAATACCCACGGAAGGCAACAGATTTTTCTTCGCAATAGTTTATCCACTCTTTACG
>JBBSJN010000253.1:0-4045 GCA_038257235.1 Chitinophagales bacterium | reverse complement strand
GAAAAGATAAAAACAATTTATCCCTTGTTCGCTACTAATGAAAATCCGTTAAAAGACGATATAAGAAAATTTGAAAACTTGGGTACAAGACCATTTTATATAGAACAGGCAATCGGCAAAGCCATAGAGTTTCATGAAATGATCGGCATTGAAAGAAAAGAAAAGCGGCTGCATTATCTCAAGAATTATTGGATGGAAAAAGTGAAGGACATTCCCGGTGTAAAGCTAAATACTTCTCTCCATCCGAAATGGGGTTGTGCCATCGGCAATGTGGGTATTGAAGGAAAGAAACCGAATGAACTGGATTCGTTCTTACTGACCAATTATAAAGTGCATACCGTTGCCATCACCTGGGAAAATATTGTTGGCGTAAGAATTACACCGAATGTTTATACCACTACAAAAAATCTGGATGTGCTGGTGGAAGGGATAAAGGCGTTTGTGAAGCAATAAGCCTGAAGAGCTTAAACCTGAAGAGCTCACGTTGCAGTCGGGTGAAAAAATATTATGGTGAAAACTCGAAGGGTTTAAATCTGATTAGCTTCTGGTGCAATTGTGAGAAAAAATATTTCGGTGAAAAGCCCGAAGGGCTTAAATCTGATTAGCTCCCGGTGCAACCGGGAGAAATGATAATTTGCGAACCAAACCCCAAAGGGGTTGAATTTATATTTGTTTTTAAAATAGCAGTATGGGTACATACCGTCAAATATTCTACCAAATTGTTTTCAGTACAAAGAAAAGAGAGCTGTCAATTTCCGAGGAACATGAAAAAGAACTATATAAATATATATGGGGAATTATAAACAATCACAAGTGCAAGCTATACAGGATTAACAGTATGCCCGACCACATTCACATTTTTTCAGACCTGCATCCAACTGTTTGTCTCAGCGAATATGTGAAGGCAATAAAAGTGGCCAGTAGTATCTGGATGAAAGAAACTGGTCACTTTCAACAATTTTCCGGATGGCAAGAAGGATATGGTGCTTTTACCTATTCAATCAGGGAAAGGGATATGATTATTGACTATGTCAAAAATCAAAAAGAACATCATCGGCAGGAAACCTTTTATGACGAATATAAAAGATTGTTGGAAGAACATGGGATTGAGTTCGACGAAAAATATTTATTGTAATTGTTTGTTGAACCCTTTCAGGGTTCGGCATATTATTTTTGTTGAATCCCCGATTATTAATCGGGGTTATGCAAGTGTAAGCCCTGCCCGTCCAGTCAGGCGGGCCTTCGGGCTATCTGAATTTTATTAATAGCAATTATTCATTCCTTTTTAAACTAACTTCAAATCTCAAAGAATAATGCAAGTTGTCCACAGTACTCACTAACCGCAAAATAAATCTCCTGCAGGCTACTTCTATCAACATGATAGATATGGTGGGCATTGGTCCGTTTGTGGTTATGCCTTTTGTGGTGGCAAGATTTGATAACGGCCTTTTTATCTGGGCTTGGGTATTCGGAGCCTTTACCGCTTTAGTAGATGCTATGACATGGAGTGAATTGGGCGCCAAATATCCGCTGGCTGGCGGCACGTATAATTTTCATCGTATTGCTTTTGGAGAAAAAGGTGGTAAACTGATGAGTTTTTTATTTGTCTGGCAAACTTCCATTCAAGCTCCGCTGGTGGTGGCATCTGCAGCTATTGGTTTTGCACAGTATCTTACTTATTTAGTACCGTTGGAATTCTGGCAACAGAAAATCGTTTCAGGCGGATTAGTCATTCTTGTTTTTTTATTACTTTATAGAAAAATTGAAACGATTGGAAAAATCTCTGTAGTGATGGGAAGTATTGTTGTACTGACCATTATTTGGATCATCAGCAGCGGATTGATGGCGCAGCAACAGCCGGTAAAAATTTTGCCAACCGGAACAGAGTCGTTCTTTACATTGGCATTCTGGGCAGCTATTGGAAATGCATCGGTGAAAACGGTTTATGCTTATCTCGGATATTATAATGTTTGTCACCTGGGAGGAGAGATTAAGAACCCTGAAAAAAATATTCCAAGGAGTATTTTCATTTCCATCTTTGGTATTACAACACTTTATTTACTGATGAATATAAGTGTGATGAGTGTGATTCCCTGGCAGGCCGTTAATGCAGATGACAGATACCTTGTCAGTTCATTTATGGAGATCGTTTACGGTCACCAGGCGGGAGTAATCATTACAGTGTTGATTCTTTGTATTGCATTCTCATCTTTGTTTGCGGTTGTACTTGGTTATTCAAGAGTGCCGTATGCGGCGGCTGTGGATGGAAACTTTTTCAAACAGTTTGCGAAACTGCACCCTACCAAAAATTTTCCGCATATTTCATTGATTTTTTTGTGCGGACTCGGTTTTATTTTCAGTTTGTTTATGCGATTGGGCGATGTTATCAGTTCTATCCTCGCCATGCGGATTGTAGTGCAATTTATAGCGCAGGGTGTAGGAGTGGGTTTGCTTCGAAAAAGATTTGGAACAAAGGACTTGCCATTTAAAATATGGTTGTTCCCAATTCCGGTTATCATTTCCATATGCATCTGGATATTCCTGTTTATTTCTACAGAGTGGTTTGCTCTGTGGGGTAGTTTGATTACAATCATAGGGGTCATCGTCTTTCTTGTAAAAGAATCATCTGCTAAAAATGCAAGCATAGAAAACTTCATTAAATAGTCCTATCATATATTTCGCATCTCAATTCATTTTCCACTTATCCACAAAAACGGCCTTAGGCTAATATCATTAAGTTATTTTTCTATTACATTTGTTCTTTATCAAACCCTCATGAATGAGTAATCCTAAGGGAAAACTGATTGCAATCGGCGGAGCCGAACATAAAGGCACTGAACTCGAAATAGGTGGCTTTCACTTAAATAACCTGAATTTTTTTGAGCTGGGTATTCTTCGCCGGGTGGTGGAAGAAGCCGGTGGTGTTAATGCCAGAATTGAAGTTATCACTACTGCCTCCATGATTCCGTATGAAGTAGGAGAAAATTACCTAGATGCTTTTGGAAAAATTGGTTGTACCAATATCGGCTTATTGCATATCCGCACACGGCAGGATGCAATGAATAATGAATACATCGAACGTATCAGAGAATGCGATGCTGTAATGTTCAGCGGGGGTAATCAGTTAAGGTTAAGTGCAACTGATGGCGGCACCGAGTTCCTTTCTATTCTTAAAAAAAGATACAAAGAGGAAAATTTTGTTATTGCAGGTACCTCTGCCGGAGCGATGGCCATGAGTAATACCATGATCTATGAAGGTAATGCTGCAAGAGCACATTTAAAAGGGGAAGTAAAAATTACAACTGGTCTGGGCTTTGTCAATAATGTCATCATAGATTCGCATTTTGAAAAAAGAGGAAGGTTTGGAAGGCTGGCGCAGGCAGTTGCGGCAAATCCTGGATGTATAGGTATTGGTTTGGGAGAAGACACCGGCATGCTGATTACTGAAGGGAATAAAATGGAAGCAATTGGAAGCGGTTTGGTGATGATTGTTGATGGGCATGATATCCTTCATTCCAATATTGCCGATATACCAGATGGTAATCCCATCAGCCTTGAAAACCTGAAAGTGCATTTTTGTGAAAAAGGGAATGGTTACCTGATTAGGGAAAGAAAGTTCTTACCGGAAGCAAGTGAAGGGTCGCTAATTCCAAAGCAGGTGGAGGTGGAGTGATTAGTTAATTAGTTTATTGCCTGCCCGACAAAGTCATTCAGGCGGGGTTAATTTGTTAATTGGGTCTTTAAATCAGCAACCTTATATAAGTAAACAGCATCTGCTAAAAGTTGGTATTTTTTGAATTTATTTACGATTATGAAAAAGCTTCTTTTAATTTCAACAATATTTTTCCTTTCTTGTGCTTTTGCTCCGCAAAAGAAAACTAAAATCATTTTTTTTGGAGATTCCATAACTGAGTTGGCTGTAAAAGAAAAACCTTACAGAGGATATATACTTGAACTGGAAAATAAATGTAAAGCTGAAAATAAAAGTGATCAATACGATTTTATAGGCTCAGGCATTAGTGCCAATAAAGTATACGACCTGTTT
>JBBSJN010000252.1:0-4052 GCA_038257235.1 Chitinophagales bacterium | reverse complement strand
TTTTTGAATCATTTAAATCGTAACTTAAATGTAGATTGTAATATTTCTTTAAATCAAACAGAGTAAATGGTGTAGCTCTTACAATATCTTCAATCTTATTTATCCCTATTGCATTCCCTTCATTAAATAATCTGATAAAATCAGCGGAAAGAGGCTTTCTAGCTACCCAGGCAGCAAACACAAACGGCAAACCCGTAATTTTTCGCCATTCTGATCCAAGATCATAAATAAATGTAGAGATTTTACGCTGTTCAAAAGCTCTGTCACCAATTACTAAACCGGCTGTTGTGCCAGTGATTTCGTTACGATATTCTTCGTCTGTTGCTTCAACAATTTGAGGATTTATGCCCCAATATTCTTTCATCAGGTACTTTAATAATGCTACTGATGTCTGGCTTTGATAATCGAGTAATACTTTTTCAATTTCATTCATCGGAACTTCACTAAACAATGCTACAGATGCGATCTCTCCTTCTGTGCCGATACAATACTCAGAAACGATATGATATTCTTTCAATTTTGGTAAAACTGCTACAGGCACTAATCCTATATCTATTTCATCATTCAACAACATATCTGCCAGGCGGGAAGGATAATCTCCGATTAACTCGATCTGACTGCAAATGGGTTCCCGTTCTAATCCATAGACCAGCGGTTTTGTATTCAGGTAGTTTACCACTCCTACTTTAATCTTAGTACCCCTACCCTCCCGAAAAATCGGGACAGGCTCTAAAGGGGAATTATTGTTTGCCATTACTACAATTTGTGTTCTTTATCTTTGCTACAAATATAATTACTACAAAGTTTATAGATTATTTAATGTCAAATCACATCAAGTTTATCCATTAACTATAAACTACAAACTATAAATTAAAAAACTTTTATGGAATTGACTGCTCTCACTGCAATCTCACCGGTTGACGGACGTTACCGAAAACAAGTTCAGCACCTGGATGAATATTTTTCTGAATATGCATTGATCAAATACAGGGTTATTATTGAAATCGAATACCTGCTTTTCCTGGAAAATAAGAAGTTTTTCAAACTGCCGGGCAAAACCAGAAAACATTTGCAAAAACTAGCAGAAAATTTTGGACCGGAAGATGCTCAGGAAATAAAGCAAATAGAATATACGACCAACCATGATGTGAAAGCTGTTGAATATTTTCTGAAGAATGAATTAGAAAAAAATGGTGGATCGGCAACCAAAGAATGGGTTCATTTTGGTTTAACATCACAGGACATAAATAACACGGCTATCCCTCTCTCATGGAAACATGCCATTGAATACGAATACCTGCCGGGATTACTGAACCTGAATGCACAGTTGAAATTACTAGCTGTAGAATGGAAGGCTATTCCGATGCTGGCTCATACCCATGGTCAGCCGGCAAGTCCTACAAAACTGGGCAAAGAGATTATGGTGTTTGTTGAAAGAATTCAAAACCAGATCGAACAGTTTATTGGTATCCCGTTCAGTGGAAAGTTTGGCGGAGCAACTGGTAATTTCAATGCACATCATATTGCTTTTCCAAAAACTGACTGGATAAAATTTGCCAATGAGTTTGTGACAAGCATAGGGTTAAACCGCCAGCAATACACTACACAAATAGAGCATTACGATAACCTTGCGGCCCATTTTGATTGCATTAAAAGGATCAATAACATTCTTTCAGATTTTTGTAAAGACGTTTGGAGTTATGTTTCCATGGAATACTTCAAGCAAAAAACAAAAAAAGGTGAAGTAGGTTCATCAGCCATGCCGCATAAAGTAAACCCGATTGATTTTGAAAATGCAGAAGGAAATCTTGGTATGGCAAATGCCATCTTCGAACACCTGTCTGCAAAACTTCCAATTTCCAGGTTACAAAGAGACTTAACAGATTCTACTGTATTAAGAAATATTGGTGTCCCTTTTGCTCATACATTGATTGCCATTCGTTCAATCGAAAAGGGTCTTGGAAAACTTGTTTTGAATGACCAGAAAATTTATGCCGACCTTGATAATAACTGGGCAGTAGTTGCTGAAGCAATACAAACTGTTTTACGAAGAGAAAATTATGCTAATCCTTATGAAGCTTTAAAAGATCTTACAAGAGGTAATCAGCAAATAGACAAAAAAGCAATACATCAATTTATTGACAAGCTGAAAGTGGCCGATTCTTTGAAAAAGGAGCTAAAAAAAATCTCTCCGCATAATTATACTGGTATCAATCCAAAAATGTAATCACTAAAAAATTATTTTTTAAACACAAATACCAGCAACTCAATATCACCCTCCATCTTTTTTCCAAAAGGAGCAAACCCATTTTTCAGTAACACCTTTTGTGAAGCAACATTTCCAACCTCCGTTATTCCATAAATTTCTGGCAATGGCGTTCTCTCTTTAAAATAAACTAATCCGGCTTCTACTAATTCTGAGGCAAGTCCTTTTCCCCAGTACTCGGGAAGGAAGGAATACCCCATCTGTGTTTTTGCTTCATCATCAGGAATAGGAATAATAGCAAAGGATCCGATAAAACGTTTGGTATTTTTTTCTTCCACCGCCCACCTTCCTTGAAAAGCATGAACTGGAGCATTCAGCACTGTTTCATTGAAGTACAGATCACTTTCCTCTTTATTCTTAACCGGACGTATATATCGCATCACATCTGCATTACCCGTTAAGAGGAAATGATTATCGTAATCATTAACTGTAAAATTTCTGACAGCTAAACGGTCTGTATTAAAAATAATGTTCATAAAACTTAAATCGGAATTAAGTTACAGGTTCAGCTTTAAATTTGTAGTTACCGTTTCTTTGAACCACAAAGACACGAAGACACAAAGAAAATTTATTCATAACAAATTCTTTTCCCCCGTGACTCAGTGTCTCTGTGTTTCAAAAACAAAAAAGAGTTTACTTATGTATCTCACTCGTAAAATGAAACTCAATATCCGGATTATTACTAATCTCCGTATTCAAAAACCACTCACTCTGCGCCAGGTAAATCATATGCCCGTCTTTATCTTCACCAATATTCGCCTGCTTAAAACGAGAGAACTCCAACAGCTTATTGGCATCCTTCGATGTTAACCAGCAAGCCTTATAAAATGGTAAGGAATTAAACACCACCGACGCTCCATATTCATGCAGCAAACGATATTGAATTACTTCAAACTGCAGCTCACCCACACAACCGATTATTTTCTTATTACCACCAAACTGTGTAAACAACTGCGCCACACCTTCATCCGTAAGCTGATTTAATCCTTTCTCCAACTGTTTGGTTTTCAACGGATCTTTATTAGATACCTCTTTAAAAATTTCCGGTGAAAAAGAAGGAATACCGGTAAAGAAAAAATCCTCTCCTTCGGTTAAAGTATCTCCTATTTTAAAGTTTCCGGTGTCAAACAATCCCACCACATCACCGGCATAAGCATCTTCAATCACACTTTTTTCCCGGGCCATAAAACTATATGGGGCACTAAAACGAACATCCTTATCCAGCCGCACATGATGGAAGTATTTGTTGCGTTCAAACTTACCCGAGCAAACCCTAAAGAAAGCAATACGATCTCTATGCTTCGGATCAAGGTTGGCATGAATCTTAAAAACAAAACCACTCATCTTGTCTTCCTGCACATCCACGGGGCGAACCGTTGTTTCTCTGCTCCGCGGTGTAGGCGCAATGCTGATGAAGGTGTCCAGCATTTCCTTAACTCCAAAATTATTAATGGCCGAGCCAAAGAAAACCGGCGCCACTTTACCCGCCAGGTAATCATCCACATTCAGTTCGCCATGCACACCATCCACAAGCTCCACATCTTCCCGCAATGTTTTGGCATCGGCATCGCCCAGCTTCTTATCAACAATCGCATCCGCCAGATCAGTAACAGCAATTACATTTTCATCCGCCGCTTTGGTATTGGCAGCAAAGAGCAACAGGTTTTTATCATGCAGGTTATACACTCCTTTAAATTCACGGCCGCTGTTAATGGGCCATGTCATCGGGTGCAGGTGTATGCTTAGTTCTTTTTCTATTTCTTCTAAAAGGTCAAAACGGTTCTTA
>JBBSJN010000251.1:0-4152 GCA_038257235.1 Chitinophagales bacterium | reverse complement strand
TTTGGAATGGCACTTGCCTATCATGGAGCGGACAAAACCAAAGAAGCAGATGAAGCATTGAAAAATTTCATAGATAAGTTTCAAAATGAATGGACTTATCTTTTGGCAGAACTTTATGCGTACCGTGGCGAAAAAGATCAAGCTTTTATTTGGTTAGACAAAGCATATCAAAAGAAAGACGGATGGTTAGTTTTTCTTAAAGGTGACCCTTTATTAAAAAATCTAAGAAAAGATCCACGGTATAAAGTATTTATGAAGAAAATAAATCTACAACCAGATTAGAGTAATTTTAAAAAGTATGTCCGGACAATCCCGCCAACTTGCTGCAATCATGTTTACCGACATCGTCGGGTACACGGCCTTAATGGGAAATGATGAACAGAAAGCATTTGAAATATTAAAGAAGAACAGACTACTTCAAAAACCGGTTATTGAAAAATATAATGGCAAATGGATAAAAGAATTAGGTGATGGTGTTATGGCCAGTTTTACGACAGCAACAGATGCTGTGGCTGCAGCAATGGAGATTCAGAAAGCTTGTATTACTGCTAATGATTTTAAGTTGCGTATAGGGCTTCACATGGGAGAAGTGGTATTTGAAGAAAGTGATGTTTTTGGTGATGGTGTAAATATTGCTTCTAGAATAGAAACATTAGGAGTTGGAGGCGCAATACTTCTTTCCAAATCGATCCGTGACCAGATAAAAAACAATACAGAAGTTGAAGTTGTTTCTTTGGGTTCTTATGAGTTTAAAAATGTAGACGAAGCTGTACACATTTTTGCTATTTCAAATCCGGGATTTGTTATTCCCAGGGAAGAAGATATGAAAGGGAAAATGAAAATCTCTTCAACTAAAAAAGGGATACCCGTAAAAATATTGGTTCCCGTAATTTCTTTACTTGTTTTACTTGTGGGGTATTTTAGTCTTAAAGATTTATTCTTTAAGTCCGCAGTAGGTGGGGATATAAAATCATTGGCGGTTTTACCTTTTGATAATGTGGAAAATGATTCTTCGTTATATTTTTTATCAAACGGAATTCCTGAAAATCTTATTAACCGGTTGGCTGCTTTCGCTGATATTAAAGTTTTTGCCCGTTCTGCAACTTTTGGATTAAATGATTCTGTCTTGAGTATTACAAGTTTGAAAAAGCTATTGAATGCTGATATGGTATTGACAGGACAATTACAGCAAAATGACGGCGTAAACTATATAAGTTGTCAGTTAGTTGATGCTGCAACACAAAGTCAGATCTGGGGGAATAAATATGAATTGAAAAATAATGATATTTCCGGAATAGAAGATGCAATTATTAATGCTTTAATGAATCCTTTGAAAATTTCCTTAGTTGGAAAAACAAAGAATAAGGAAATAAATCCCGATGCTTATGCTGAATACCTGAAAGGAAGATATTTAAGTTACGGTTCTACTCCGGAAGAATCAGAAAAAGCATTAGCTCATTTCAGGGAAGCTATACGTATAGATCCTAAATATGCTGCAGCATATGCTGCTCTAGCCAATGAAAAAATTGTTCAGGGACTTTTTTCTACGGCCAGTAAAAATGAAATCGTAAATGAAGCAAGAACAGCAATTGAGGCTGCCAAAGCATTGGATCCGGATATTGCTGAAATTTATACTTCTGAAGGAGCTTTAAAATTTTATTATGATTGGGATTGGAAAGGAGCGGTAGCGTCTTATAAAAAAGCACTCGAACTGGATCCTGGCAATGCAAACATTTATATACGGTATTCTACTACTTTAGCTGATGTAGGCCGCTACAAAGAAGCTTTACCACTGGCAGATAAAGCGGTAGAACTGGATCCGGTATCAATTTCCAGTTTACATAATCTGGGTTGGGTAAACTTATTGGCTGGCAATTTTGAAAAAAGTAAAGATGCTTTTGGGAAAGCAATAGAGTTACATCCAAATTGGGTTTGGGGTTATATTAAAAAAGCATATGGACATATGTACCTTAATGAGTTTGATAAAGCAATATCACTTACAGAAAGAGCTGAACAATTATTCAAAGACGGATGGGGGTCAGAATTATTACAGGTGACATTAGTATTTATTTATACTACATGTAATAAACAAGACAAAGCAGATACTGTCATTAATCGGTTTCTAAAATATGCTGCTGAAAATACAGTTAAGGATCCTTTTACAATGGCCTCAATTTATTTGTATAAGGGCAATCTAAAGAAAGCAAATGAATGGGAAGAAAAAACAGTAGAAGCAAAATCTCCTTCAGCATATTTAATGAATCTCTCCTTGTTTTATGATAAAAAATATTTTGAAAGCAAAGAGCATCAGGCGATATTAAAAAAAATGGGATTTGTGAAATAAAAGCTCAAATTAATGAAACAACTCTTAGGGGTACACTGAATTGTAAGTATTTGAGAATTTAGCTCCGATACTCCCAGATTTTAAGTAGATTTAAAGCCCATATCCCATCTAATACCTTTCGGAAAAGTTCAAATTCTTGCCCTGTTAATCCATTTTGTAATTCGATACTTATTAATATCTTGATATAGTTATTCCTTTTTCATTTTTTAAACATAAAACCAAACACTAATGACCTTAAAATCAAGCTTCAGCATTACATTAATTGCATTTCTGGCGATCACAACTTTATTATTTACTGCCTGTTCATCAGCAGAAAAAGAAAAGGCAGCAGATCCCGTAGAGTCAAATATTAAAAAGTACACCCATGTCTGGGATGAAATTATGAATCATGGAAAACTAGACCAGTTTAACGATTCCAATTTTACAACCGACGTAAGATTTCACATGAAGCCGGCCGATGTGGTGGGAATTGACAGTGCCAGGGCTTTTTATTCCAACTTTCTTACCGGGTTCTCCAATATTAAATTCAAAATAGTGGATGTTTTTGGGCAAGGAGAAAAATTAGTGAAGCATTGGAATTTCAAAGGCACACATACCGGTGATTTTTTTGGTATTCCTGCCACTGGAAAAGCAGTTGATCTTGATGGCTCTACAATCGTACTCATGAAGGATGGAAAAATTACTGAAGAGCAGGACTTCTTTGACAATATGGATTTTATGACACAACTGGGGTTACTGCCTGCACCCGATCAATAATTTTAAGACAATAAAAATATATACAATGATTAAGTTAACAGTAATTTACGGACACCCAACAGATGTAGCAGCTTTTGAAGATTATTACAAAAACACTCATTTGCCCCTTGCAGCAAAAATGACAGGTTTTGAGAAAGTTGAGTTCACAAAATTTATAAGTGCTCCAGATGGAAGTGCTGCTGCTCAGTATCGTATGGCCGAATTTTGGTTTACGAACCCTGAAGCTTTGCAGGCTACAATGAGTTCACACGAAGGGCAAGCTACAGCTTCTGATATTGCAAATTTTGCTACAGGAGGAGTTCCCTTGCTGGTTGGTGCGGTTGAGTAGTAAATTTATCAAACGTAAATTTTCATGAAAGCAAAATCAATAAAAGGAAACTCAACGGACGAAATAAAAACAGCACTGGAACAAAGTCTTGCTGACGGATTCAAGTCCACATTGGCAATCGTTTTTTTATCCGTTAAACAAGATAGAGAAGCCATTTGCAATATGTTGGATGAAAAAGGAGTTCAAATATTCGGTGCCACTACTTCCGGAGAGTTTATTGACAGTGAAATTATTGAAGGTGGTATCGTCATCATGTTGTTGGATATTCCTGTTACCGGGTTCAGAATCTTTTTTCATGAAACAAAAGACAATGCTTATGAAAAGGCCAGGCAATTAGGAAAGGAAAGCCGGGAAGTTTTTACAAAACCGGCATTCATCATTGGCTCTGGATGGATGCACATGGATGCTGAACAGATCGTAAAAGGAATTGAAGATGGAGTTGGGGTTGATGTCACAATTTTTGGCGGAGTGGCCGGAGATGACCTGACATTGAAAGATCCTAAAGTATTCACGAATGGAAAAGTAAGTACTACGGGTCTGGTGGCACTTGTACTTGATACTGATAAGGTTGAGGTAACCGGAATTGCAACATGTGGGTGGAAACCAATCGGTATTTCTAAAACAATTACCAAAAGTAAAGGTAATGTTGTGTACACGATCGATGATGAGCCAGCATTAGATCTGGTTATGAAGTACCTCGGTTTAAATCTGGGGGATCAGCCGA
>JBBSJN010000250.1:0-4191 GCA_038257235.1 Chitinophagales bacterium | reverse complement strand
CTCAATTTCTTTTTTGGCATTCTCTGTTACTGCTATATAACTAAATTTTAATAATGTTGCCCTCCCTCCCAATCCCTCACTGGCAATATACATATCGCCACTATTCTTGAAAGTTATCCCTTCTGGTTGTAGAAAAAGCTTGGGAGATAATTTATAAACAGATTCCACATTTCCCTGTAAATCGGCTATTACTAACTGATTGCTGGCAGCAGAAATTATATATAACTTATGTAATTTGGGATGAATAGCAGCGGCTGATGGCTGAAATTTCGACGTGCCAAAAGGTGACAGTTCCTCTATTTTTGCTGCATCAATCACATAAAGCGGTTTTTTATTAAATCCTATCGAATCAGGGTAAAAAGCATAAGCACTTATCGATTTCTTATCATCAGCATTACAATTTTTACAAATTACTACCAGTGCATTAAGTTCTGGATCGCCATACATCGATTCAAAATCATTCGACCCTTCTACAGGTACTTTACCTGCTTCCTGCGCCGTAGTTTCTCCTGCATTGTTTTTAATAAACCGGAAAATAGTTCCATCACTCCTTAAAATATAGGGAATATTATTTAGTAATGCCACCTCTTCATAATCTCCCTTATCTCCAAATTGATATTCACCATTGATTGCTTTTGATTCTTTATCCAATGTATACAGTTTTCCGGATTCATCATTCACTGCATAAAAAACATTAATATCAGCATCCCAGGTAAGTCCCGAAATTTCCTGCAATTTTAAATCCAGCTTATCAATAGCTGCCTGAGAAAAATCATAATGTGGCGGAGAACTAAGCACATTCGTTCTTGGTTGGCAACTTGAAAAAACTAATACTGTCATGAATATTGACAAAAAGGAGCCAGTCCGGAAATTTAAAAAAGTCATTGTTCTTATTTTGTTTAAATTTATCAAAACTTATCTTTATAACATGACAGAAAATCAATTAGCACTGATTCGGGAGGCAAAAACCTTTGTAACAGACCTGCTTACCAACAAACTTAACAAAAACATTCGTTTTCATACACTTGAACATACCACAGAGGTAGTGGCTGCCTGCGAGAGGATGGCGGACTATTATCATATTCCCGAAGAAGAACAAACAGCTTTACTTATTGCAGCCTGGTTTCATGATACGGGATACACCAGCGGGCAGGCAAAAGACCATGAAACGCTGAGTGCCCAGCTTGCAACTGATTTTTTAGCCTCGCATAATGTAGCCCCTGAAACATCCGGAAAAGCAATTAGTTGCATCAATGCTACCCGGATGCCGCAAACACCAGTCAATTCATTAGAAAAAATAATTTGCGATGCAGATCTCTTTCATCTTGGTACAGATGCGTTCCGGGAAAAAACAAACTTGCTTAGAAAAGAACTGAAAAACTTTGGTGATGAAGAAATATCTAAAAACGATTGGTGGAAGATAAATATTGAATTTCTGGAAGCTCATAAATACTTTACCACTTACGGGCAGGAAACGCTGCAACCTATAAAAGAAGTACATATAAAAGGATTGACAGAAGAACTGAGTGAACTGGATGATAAAACAAAGAAAAAAAAGAAGTCAAAAAACACTGATGAAATTGTAGTGGAAGACTTGCAGATAGAAGATGCTAAAAAAAAGAAAAAAGAAAAAAGCAATCAGTCAGAAAGAGGAATAGCCACTGTATTCCGCATCATGGCACAAAACCAGAACAACCTGAGCCAGATGGCAGACTCCAAAGCAAACATTCTGATTTCTGTAAATGCCATTATTTTAAGTATTGTTATTTCCCAGCTTATTACAAAACTCGAAGCGAACCCCAATCTCATGATTCCTTTTTTCTCTCTGGTGATTGTATGTGTCTCCACTATTGTTTTTTCAATATTAGCCACCCGGCCAAATGTAAGTCATGGCACTTTTACCCAGGAGGATATCTATAATAAACAAACCAACCTGTTGTTCTTTGGCAACTTCTTTAAAATGAATTTGCCTGATTATGACTGGGCAATGGGTGAAATGCTGAATGATAAAGATTATCTGTACAGCAGCATTGTAAAAGACACTTATTTTTTAGGTGTGGTGCTGGCAAAAAAATACCGTTTGCTAAGAATAGCTTACAACATTTTCATGTTTGGTCTAATTCTGGTTATTCTGGCTTTTGTATTGGCTTATGCATTACCACATCCAATGGAAATATACAAGCCGGGATAAAATAATGCTGATATAAAATGAAAAATCCACCGGCCTGTGCTGGTGGATTTTTATTTATTGAAATAACTTTTTATTATTCCCTGAGCATCTCTTCCAATTTCATCACCAGTTCTGTTTTAGTAATAGGCACTCCCATTATTTTGTTATATCCTTTTGCATCCACAAAATAAACATCACGGATAATCTTTATCAGTTGCCCGTTATTAATTTCAGGAATCAATACCGTGTCAAAGTTTTTAAGAATATCGCCCAGGTTTTTGGGGAACGGACGAACATACCTTAAATGTGCATGGCTGATTGCATGTCCCTTCTTCTGCATCTCTGCGCAGGCACTTTTTATTGCACCGTAAGTAGAACCCCAGCCAAGAACTAATATCTTTCCTTTTTCAGGGCCACTGTCCAGTTTTTGTTCTGGTATATGATTGGCAATTTTATCTACTTTCTCCTGACGAATCTTCACCATTAACTGGTGATTCTCTGGCTCGTAGCTGATATTGCCTGTTACATTCTGTTTTTCCAAACCACCAATGCGATGTTCTAATCCCGGAGTGCCAGGTATGGCCCAAGGTCTTGCCAATTTTTCATCTCTGAGGTATGGTTGAAATATTTCTTCTTTATCGCCGAGGTCTGTCTTGAATTTTACTGGAATGGGAGGAAGATCTTCCGAAACAGGAAACTTCCATGGCTCAGCACCATTGGCAATATAACCATCGCTTAAAAATATAACCGGCGTCATATGCTGTACAGAAATGCGTACGGCTTCATACACCGCATCAAAACAATCGGCCGGAGTAGATGCTGAAACAATCGGCATAGGGCATTCGCCATTTCTTCCATAATAAGCCTGCATCAAATCAGACTGCTCTGTTTTTGTGGGCAATCCTGTCGAAGGTCCGCCTCTTTGAATATTTATTATTAGCAAAGGAATTTCAAGCATTACTGCAAGGCCCATCGCTTCGCCTTTTAAGGCAATGCCCGGTCCGCTGGAAGTGGTAACACCTAATGAACCACCATACGCTGCGCCAATTGCAGATGTTATGGCCGCAATCTCATCTTCCGCCTGAAAAGTCCGTACACCAAAATTTTTATACTTACTCAAATCATGCAAAATATCTGACGCTGGTGTAATAGGATATGAACCTAAAAACAATGGCAGCCCACTTTTCTGCGATGCAGCAATCAATCCGTAAGAAACAGCCTGGTTGCCCATGATGGAACGATAACTACCCGGTTCCATTTTTGCTTTTTCTACAGAATAAGTAGTGGTAAATGTTTCAGTAGTATCGCCATAATTGAAGCCAGCCTGCAGCACTTTTACATTACTCTCATATATATCGGGTTTCTTCCCAAATTTCTCTTTTAAGAATTTGATTGTATTCTCCATGTCACGGTTGTACATGAAATAAAGGAAGCCAAGCACAAACATATTCTTTGCCCTGTCCTTCTCTTTCATTCCCAAGGTAAAATCCTTCAGTGCTTCTCTCGTCATCTTTGTTACATCCATCTTTATCACTTCATAATTACTCAGGCTTTCATTCTCCAAGGGGTTTTCTCCATCAGGATAATTGGCTAATCGCAGATTTTTGCCATCAAAACCAGCAGTATTTACTATTATTTTACCTCCCTTTTTTAATGCGGTAAGATTTGTCTTTAAGGCCGCAGCATTCATAGCAATCAATACATCCAGAGAATCGCCGGGAGTATAAATATTATCAGAAGAAAACCGTAACTGAAATCCACTCACACCGGGCAGTGTACCTATAGGAGCTCTGATCTCTGCCGGAAAGTCCGGAAAAGTAGAAAGATCTATCCCTAATAAAGCGGTGTTATTTGTAAACTGGGTACCGGTTAATTGCATTCCATCGCCACTGTCTCCTGCAAATTTGATAACGACATCCTGTAAAACTTCTTGTTTTCTTTCCATATGGTTATAATCTTATCCTGCGAATTTAAAACATCTTGGTCTTCATTCCCCGATTGAACACAAAAATTACCTGAAT
>JBBSJN010000249.1:0-4214 GCA_038257235.1 Chitinophagales bacterium | reverse complement strand
TAAAGATGGTGATACCATTGTGGTAGAGCCCTGGCGTTCTGCAGCTTTCCCCGTAATAAAAGACCTGATGGTAAACCGTGATGCCTTTGACAGGATCATACAGGCAGGAGGATATATTTCAGTAAATACCGGTAATGCAGTTGATGCAAATGCATTACCTATTGATAAAAAAGATGCTGATAAAGCTTTTGATGCAGCATCATGTATTGGTTGCGGAGCCTGCGTTGCAGCCTGCAGGAACAGTAGCGCTATGCTATTTGTAAGTGCCAAAGTATCTCAACTGGCTTTATTGCCGCAAGGACAACCGGAAAGAGAATCAAGGGTATTGAATATGGTTGCACAAATGGATAAAGAAGGTTTTGGAAATTGTACCAATACATATGCATGTGAAGCAGAATGCCCTAAAGGGATCTCTGTTTTGAATATTGCCCGTATGAATAGGGAATATTTAAAAGCAGGATTAAGCACAGAAGAATAAAAACTTCTTATTCAAAATACTAACCTTCTGTTTAAGAAGGTTTTTTTTGTACCCAACATATCTGCAATGTGCATCTTTAGTGGCAAGGATACTTAGTTATTATTTCTTTTTAGTAAAAAGAAATAAATAACCACTCTTGTACAGTATATCTTTATTGAGCATTGAGCGAAGTCAAAATGTTATCAAAGCGAAAATTGTGAAGAGTGTCTCATAAAGGCACTAACCATGGCGAACTATTTAAGTAGTGTCATTTGTATAATAATGTATTGAAAGTTGAAGAATTTTTATACAAAGAGGTTCGTATATTTACTTGTTATATACAACCTTAAATGGACACATTCTTCAAATTAAATAAAGAAAAATTAAAGTTCGCATTTGCTGCGACACTTCTAATTCTGCTTGGACTTGTTCTTTTAGTTTTAATAATTGCATATTTCACCAAGACTTTACCTGACACGAAATTGATTATTACCATTTTACTGACAACAACTATTGTTGCACCAGTTTTTATAATTTCTATTGTTTACCTAGTCGGACTATTTAATCATAAGTTGAAAAGAAAATTATTCTCAAGAGCGCCATTTGACAAACTTGAAAATATTGGCTTCTATAAATCATATTTAAACATTGACAATAAATGGCAGCTAACAGAAGAGATTAGAGAATGCAAGATTGAGGGGTTTACGCTAAAGTGTAACCTAGCTCTTGACAAGAAAAACACGATAGAAATTGAAGCACCTACTGAATGGAAAAAGCTTGATAAAAATGAATACAAAAGATTAAGTGGTAAATTGAAAAATTATAATATTGACTTTCGAATTGGTAGCTTAGTAAAACTCTATGAAACCAACCAACTTATTTTAAGGACTGAAGGCGAATTGAAAGAAGACATAAAACATTTTACTGACTTACTTAGACAAGAATCCTTTGAACCGAAAAAGAAAGGCAGCGCATAACAAAGGGCTTTGTGCGTCACCAATTACAGAACACGTTCCTAAAATAGCATTTCTAAAATTACATCACATAATGATAGCTCACGAAGAACAGACCTTAATAAAGAAATTTGTAATTAAAGACAAACAGGAGCGCTACTTGACTTTTCTTGCAAATGATAAAACCAGAAATAAGTTTATTGATGAATTATATCATTTCAATGATTTCAATTGGAAGCTATTTCGTGAAATTCCAGGAAGCGAAAATGAAGGGCAGACAGTTGCTTTAAAAGTTAAGAGCAACAAAAACATTTCAACTTGCTTAGTAATTTCGAGAGACCAAGAATATGACGGAAAGCTCATGCCAGTTGACGAAGCAATCGAAAATGCAATAGGAATAGAAGGAACTATTTTAATATTCGGTGACGCTGACATCGTATATTATGAAGGCGAGGCTCCCAAAAACAGATACCTTAGTATATGAAAAATCTCTTTCGCCGCTGTAGTGGCAAGGATACTTAGTTATTATTTCTTTTTAGTAAAAAGAAATAAATAACCACTCTTGTACAGAATATCTTTATTGAGCATTGAGCGAAGCCGAAATGTTAACGAAGCGAATGATTTAAATTGCAAACAGAATATTCATTTAGCTATATTGCATTTACGCAACTGGCATGGTTCAGTTTTTTGTTGATTTTCAATGTACAAGTGAACCAGAAGTTGCGGCAATACAAACGTTAGCAGCAACCCAAAATAACATCTCATGCAATTCAGAAACAGATTGATTGCTCTTCTTTTCTTTATCCATTTGTCTCCTTCGTTATTTTCACAATTTGCATCAGTGACTTCCGAGAGAAATACTATTTTATATGCAGGTATTGAGAATCCGTTGAGTATAGTTGCTGAAAGCACTCCTTGTAGTTCCCTAATAGTAAAAACAACTCAAGGTTCAATCACCGGAAAGGATTGCCGTTACGAGTTCCAAATAGATTTTGATACCGTTTCTAAAAACAAAATTCATTACACCAACATTTTGGTTTACAAGAAAATCAATAGCAAATTAAAACTGCTTGCAAAATGGGTATACAAAATAAAAGAAATTCCAGATCCAGTAGCGTTTCTTTTGCCACAAAGAAAAGATTTTACGATTAATTACTTCTCATTACAAAGACCAACTTTTTTTGACGGTCATCCAAAAGTTCCTGATATAACTGCTTAACCAGACTTTTCTCTTGATTTTTCATTTCGTTTCATAGTTGATAGTTTCAGATTTTCAATCTTCAGACAAGATTCATGCTTACATAAATCCATTTTTAATAAAACAAACATGTTTTCTGATCAGACGTTCGAAATATTCAAAACACTCTTAGGAAATGACCAAATTTTATTTGATGAAATTCATGTTACTGGTAGCGATGGCTCACATAGAATTATAAATCCACTTAAACTTACTGTTATAAAAGAACGTTAAGGGCTGCCGCTAGTCGAGTAAGCAAGGGGAATTTCACCCCCTGCTCCTCACAGAACCGTACGTGAACCTCTCGATTCATACGGCTCTTCAAGATGCCTCGACCAATTGGTAGACTTGCGCCTGCCAATTGTTTGGAAGAACATGTTAATCATCGCTTGCGCTTGTTTTGTGTTCTCCAATTTTACATCTTGTGTACCCCTTCGCTACTGCTTACTTTCATAAGCTATCAACACTACTACGGGTACATCCGTCCCTGTAGCTGGCTTGTGAAGGCCTGTTACATCTTACGGGTGCTCCGCTTGATGGTTCAGCCTCTGTGCTTTTCGTACGTCCTAGCGCACCTACAGACGATTTACCTACCTGAGCACATTCAACCAGTACAGGTTCTCCAGTTCCGCCCTTGCGCCTGTCTGTAAGTCCCGGCGGCTTTATCCCGGATGCAGCTCACTCTTCTGGCAACCAATAACGAAAGTGAACTTGAATTGAAACAATCATGTGCATCGTTTCTTTTTGCATCGGTAGCAATTATCGAGACCTCACAGCCGCTTCACTGTGCGTTCGGCTCTTACAGACGCGCCTGTTGTATCGTTCACCACCCTGCTTCTTAAAGCAACGCAGCATACAACCGGTTTGATGGTGAAGGTTGCTCCACTTCTCCCATCGAGAGGCCTGCTCTCATCACAAAGGCAGCTTCGCTGGACACACACATGGTATTGGCAAAAGCTTAGCCCTTTTGGGTGTTCCGCTAAACAACCGTAAGCCAACTGCAATCTCCCGTGAGCGCCGCCACCTTGTCTCCCGACAAGCGGCATAACAATGCTGACACATTATTCGGATAATTAAAAGTGGGTGTATGGTTCCCGCTTGTCGGGAGACAAGGCGAGGGCAGGATTAAGCAACGAAGAATAATTAAGACCAGATTTTAAATAGTAAACCCTCATATAGAGGGTTTTTTTATGCCTTGTACAATTATTAGTAATTTTAGTCTTACTAATCCCAAAGATCTATTGAAGCTTAAACGGATATATCTGCTGCTGTTATTTATTTTGCTGGTGCAGTTCATATATGCACAGATAAATCCGCCACCGTTATCCAATCTTCGTAAAATAAATATCAGTACTAATGAGCAAACAATCAAGCTTGATTCGATGAGCCTGGTTCCGGGCTCTGTAAGCATTGATGGTGTATCTCTATTTTATTATAAAGTTGATGAAGTAAATGCAACCATTACCTGGCTTGAAAAACCAAATAAAGAAACAGTAACTGTAACCTACCGTGTATTTCCCTATAAGTTAAATGCAGTGGTAAGGCATTTGAATTACGACAGCATACG
>JBBSJN010000248.1:0-4216 GCA_038257235.1 Chitinophagales bacterium | reverse complement strand
GGGGGCTGTATAATGATAACTATCCACATTTTGACCAAGCAAGGTTACTTCTCTGAATCCTTGTTCAAACAAATCTTTACATTCAGCTACAATACTATCAGCACTGCGGCTTCTCTCTCTTCCCCTGGTAAATGGAACTACACAAAAGGAACACATATTATTACATCCCCGCATAATACTTACAAAAGCAGAAACACCATTACTATTTAAACGAATGGGAGAAATATCTGCGTAGGTTTCGTCACGGCTTAATAAAACATTTACTGCCTTTTGTCCGGTTGCTGCTTCTTCTACCAATGCTGGAAGAGTTCTGTAGGCATCTGGTCCAACTACTAAGTCAACCAGTTTTTCTTCTTCCAACAATTTTGATTTCAATCTCTCAGCCATGCAGCCGAGCACTCCAACCAGCAATCCTTTTTTCTTTTGTTTTAAAGACCTGAATTCTGTCAACCTTTTGCGAACGGTCATCTCCGCTTTTTCCCGGATGGAACAGGTATTAATAAAGATCAGGTCAGCTTCTTCTAAAATTTTAGTGGCTCCAAACCCTTCACTATTTAATATTGAAGCGACTATTTCACTATCCGCAAAGTTCATTGCACAGCCATAGCTTTCTATAAAGAATCTTTTCTTATAACTATTTGGATCTTCCGGAAACGGGGCGAAAGCTTCACCCTGTCTCGTTTCATCCTGCACTTTGTCTGACACATAGTCAAGCATGGGAATAAAAATTAAAACCTACCTACCAGCAGGCAGGTCGCAAATATACAAATTCAAGCTCTATTTGCGACAGTATGTCAGAGCTTTAAGAATGCCGGTATATTCAGGCTATCACTTGTTAGTATACTCTTTTTCAGATAGTTAGCAAGCTAAATAATATCTTTGCGTCTAATTTGATGTGTTGAAAAAATTTACCTTTTTATTATTCACTTTAGTTACAAGTTTTACCTCCATAGCTCAGGAGGGTAGTTTAGGCATTATAGCCGGTAATGTGCTGGATGATAAGGGCAAAGCTGTGCAGAGTGCAACAGTTGAGTTGATCAGGCTGGAAGATAGTTTACAAAGGCAAACAGTACTTACCGACAAAGATGGCGAATTTGCTATCAGCAATATCTCTTTCGGATACTACCGGCTTCGTATTAATTATGTGGGGATGCAAATGCTCAATATTGATAGCATTCACTTTAGAACAGAACGTTTCGATTTCAATCTTTCAGACCTTACACTAAAACCCAAAAGCTCAGAAAATCTTGGTGAAGTAATTATTTATGCTGAAAAGCCTTTGATAGAATCGAAAGAAGGGAATATCACTTTTAATGTTGGTGAATCGGCATTGGCAGCAGGTAGTAATGCCAGTGATTTGTTAACCAATGTGCCGTTGGTAGCAAAAGATGCTGATGGAAAAATTACAGTAAGAGGGAAGGAACCTAAAATACTGATTGATGATAAACCTGTTGAACTGAATTTGCAGCAGCTGCAGGATTTATTGGAATCAATGCCCGGAAGTTCAATTGATAAAATTGAAGTAATGACGAATCCGCCACCTCAGTATGCAAATGAAGAAGGGGGCGTAATAAATATTATAACAAAGAAAGGAAAAGTTGGTAAAAGTGGAAGAGTCTCGCTTACCGTTGGAACCAGGGGAGAAGCTTCGATAAATGGAAACTTTACTTATAGAAAACAAGGGTTCTCCATCAGCATAAATGCCGGAGGTGGTTACAACCGTTATGAGGGAAACGGCTATTCCATCAGGAATAATATTTATACTGATTCATCTAACTTTTTCAATACAACCAATAACTACACCAACAAAAATATACGGCCCAACCTTAGGACGAATGTGAGCTATGATATAAATAAGAATAATAACCTGAATCTTGTATTCAATTATAATCAGAATTCTTTTGATAACACGAACAATACAGAATATCAGAATATCAATCGCTTCGATGAATTATGGAAACTAAGCCAGCGGCAAGTACATAGTGAAGGCGATAATTATAGCCCGAACTTAGATTTTAGCTATACCTGGAAAGGCAAACCCGGAGAAACATTGAAAGTTATTACTAGTTATAATTTTTCATCGAACAACAGCGATCGCTTATTTTTTCAGGAATATTTTAATCCTGATTACACACCAAAAGGAATAGACTCCACACAGCGGCAGGTAAACACAACAGCAATAAATAATTATAATGTAAGAGTGAACTATGACAGGTTGTTGGCAAAAACAAAAACATTCCTTTCACTTGGTAGCTATTATAATCGATCCAATAACCATGTGGTTGTAGATGCCAGTTATAAAAAGAAGCCGGAAGGAATAATGGAAAGGCTTGAATTGCTGAGTAATGATTTCTGGTTTCACCAGACAGTCACCAATTTTCGTGGATCGGTAAAACAGTTGCTGGGCAAAGCTTTTAGCTTTACTGCCGGAACATCTGTTGAAAGAACTGATATATGGTTTGAGTTGTTAAAAGAAAGTAAGGATGTTAAGAATAATTATTTCACCTGGTTGCCGTTTGCAAATATCAATAAAACCTGGAAAGATAAACTGAGCCTGACGTTTGCCTATCGGCGTACCATCAAGCGGCCGGGAATTACACAGTTGAATCCTGCTATTGATTATTCTGATCCATATAATGTGCGGTTTGGTAATGATAAACTGGAAGCATCATCCTCTCACAATTTTGATTTTGTGGTGGGTCGAACAAAAACAAAATACTTCCTGAATCTTGCGATGGGCTACAATATTGTGGATGACGTTTTCAGCCAGGTGAGAACATTATTGCCTGAAGGTAAAACGCAAATTACCTGGGAGAATATCAGTGGAAGAAAAGAATATGAGATCAGTACCTGGAATGGCATCACACTTACAAAAAAACTAAAACTAAATGCAAGTGCAAGCTATACCTATAGCAAGTATAGCGATTTTGATATTACTATTCGCAGGTTTCGAAATGGCGGATCATTTACTTCCAATGTAAACACCAGTTTCTCGCCAAAAGATATCTGGAATATTACCGGTGGATTTAATATCAACCGGTTTGGGAATCCACAAGGCTTTGCCCGGTGGAATACAAGTATGAACCTGGGAATTCAGAAAAGATTCTTCAATAAGAAACTGATAACGACAATCAATATTATAGATCCGTTTGTAAACCAGCAGCGCAGAATATTTACCTATGCTCCAAATTTTAACCTGGAAAGTTATAGTATCACACAAACAAGAAACTTTAGGTTGAGTATTGCGTATAATCTTACAAAAGCTCCAAAGAAAAAGCCTGCACCAGCACCTAAAAAAGTGGTACCTGTTAAAAAGGAAAGTTTATAATGATGATGTAGAGAAAGAAATTTTATTGCTAAGCCAGCTGTCTTTCACCGGCACAATCCAACTGTTTTCTAATTCTTCTTTTGTTTGCACCAGGTTGTTGAAGTATAATGTTTCTGGTTGTATGAATTCATTTTCCACGCCGTAAGGTAGCTGGGAGATCGGTAATAACTGAATTTTATCTTTTATAATAAATGCCAGCGTAATCCGGTCGAATAAATTTACCTTGAACTGTTGTTCTATCACCTTTATTAATCTTACTGAACTATCGGTGCTGCATCCGCTTACTCCGGTTGCTGTTTCATCAGCCAGTAAAACAATAAATTGACCAAAGAACAGATGAGCTTCGCCTTTTACAGGAGTGCCATGGCTGAGCCATTTTGTAGCAAATTCTTTCAGCTTGTCTTCTATATCCAAAGCTTCGCTTAAAGAAAATATTCTGCTTGATTGGTAGACCCATACCCTGGAGTCCGCATGAAAGTCTTTATTAAGAAGATGTTTGTATTCGAAATGCATGAGGCAAAGTTAATCCATACTGGCGGCAATCAATTCTGCAATATCCAAAACCTGCACAGATTCTTCTTTTTCTTCCAGTTTAACTCCATCTGTCAGCATGGTGTTACAAAAAGGGCAAGCTGCTGCAATAACAGATGCTCCTGTTCCAATAGCTTCGTGGCTACGTTCTATATTTATTCTGGTAATCCCTTTTTCTTCTTCTTTAAACATTTGTGCACCACCAGCACCGCAACAAAGTCCGTTACTTTTGCAACGTTTCATTTCTATCAGTTCAGCGTCTAATGCTTCCAGCACTTTTCTCGGAGCCTCATAAATATTATTGGAACGGCCGAGATAACAACTGTCGTGGAAGGTTATTTTTTTACCCTTGAATGT
>JBBSJN010000247.1:0-4225 GCA_038257235.1 Chitinophagales bacterium | reverse complement strand
CTTTGCGTGGGCGATATTGCAGGAAGGCGCAGCCGCTTCTGCTTCAATACCAAGAGTGAGCTGACCAGGGTTTGGAACAAAGCGTTCGCTCTTGCCACCAAAAACTATCTGGGTAAGTTTGTGTAATTGAAGCTGCAGTTTCATGAGCTCAACCTTGAGTAATTCCTTCTCCATTTTCTCTTGTTCGTAGAGACTTTTAAAGGACTCAATATTGATGGCTGATGTGAGTTGCATGTAATAATTAATATTGCTCAAAACTATGCGCTGTAGTGCATTTCAGCAATATTATTTATTCACAAACCGCTTTATATTGTGAATATCTCGGACGATATTTTACCTTGGTAAGTGCCACTCCTTTTAAGATAAAAATAAGTTCATTATCGGTGAGTAAAATCGTGGCCGATTTGCTGCTATTCGCAGGTATTTCAAAGGTGCCTTTTTCCAATCTTTTGTAAAAGATGGCAAATCCATCAGCTTCAAAACGAAGCAACTTTATGGCATTGCGCCGCTTGCTGATAAAAATGTAAATATCACCACCGAGCACATCACTTTGCATATTGTACTTTACCAGTGCGGCAAGGCCGTGAAAACTTTTGCGCATATCTGTGTTGCCGCTATAGAGCAGGTACCGGCATTTGTCTGAAATATGAATCATGGTTGCTGCAGTGATTTAAAATAAGAGGCATCCACTTTTTGAAATAGCCTTACGATTACTTTTGACGTAAACTCAATTTCAGCAAACGGAACTCCAGCTTCGGTAAAATTATCAGATAATTGAACCCGAACAAACTCTTGCGGCTGGTTCATTTCCAGACCATATTTATTGCGCCAGTTGTAGAAGGTGGCTTTATGAATTTTATGAGCCTTACAAAATGCTACTACAGAGATGTTCTTTTCTTCTCGCAGATTAAGTAATGACCTGATTTGATCTTCGGACCTGCGGATCCGCTTTAATGAAGGCTTCATGCTACAAGGTTTTTAATAAATCAAAAAAACAAATGTAGCAGGACCTGCTCATAAAAGTAATACGTGGCTATCTCGGGTGTTTACGGAAAGACAGCATATATGCTTTAATCTGGAAACCTATTGAGACGAAGCTTGGTAACACTGATAAGGCTTATATTTCTCTTAGTGGGATATTGCACGGCATTTCGTTCCCTGCAATTTTTAACGATAGAAAAATAGATATTGTGCTGTTAGGCAGTACCAGACATATTGCGATGAAAACCGAAGATACCAGCACTCCTTATACAGATGCTGTTTTAGTTGGAGGAGTGAAGTATGATAAAAACTCAAATAGTAATAGGCAAGCTGGAACTAATAGGAGCTATTATTCTAATCTTCCATTTACCATACGGGAAGTAAAAGACATAAATGAGATTCTTAACGCAGAACAGCCCGAAATTAAAGTAAAGCTTGTAACTGACACATCGGCCACGGAGGCATCAATCCGCCAGCTTGAAAAACTGAACGTTAATTTGATTCACCTAGCAACACATGGATACTATTCATCTGGAACCAGTTCTATTTCGGCCAATCTACTATATGAGTTATATTCGAGTACAGATCTTAACCCTATGGTACGAAGCGGAATAATTTTGGCTGGTGCAAATAATTATTCAACTACAAATGCTGACAACAATGGTTTTTTATCAGCCATGGAGATTGCGAGAATGAATTTCAATAAGCTGGATCTGGTTGTTTTATCGGCCTGTGAAACAGGCCTGGGTGAATCAATGGGTAGTGAGGGGGTATTTGGGCTTCAACGGGCTTTTAAACTAGCCGGAGCTAAGAGTATTATTATGAGTCTATGGAAGGTTCCAGATGAGCAGACTGCTGAGCTAATGAAATATTTTTATAGCAATTACATGGGAGGAATGACAAAATCACAAGCATTAAAAAAGGCCCAGCAAATGATGAAAAATAAAAATAACGACCCATTTGCGTGGGGCGGTTTTATATTACTCGAAAGATGACCAAGCTCTACTTTTTCTTAGAAAAATCATGATGCCCACAAAAATGAGAGCCCCAATAATAAAAGTCCTTTTTATAGTTGTCAGTGTCCAGTCAACAACTCTGGACGAGCCGGCTCCCTAGAGCCAAATATTTATTCATAATTCGTTTAAACCAATATCAGAATTTCCAATTTAATCAGCAATGAGAATCACCTCTATGAATCAAGAGGCCTCAAGGCTATTTAAAATAAGCTTTGGTCTTCTTTCCTAATATCACTTCATTGTAATATTTTAAAATCAAACCTTTTTTGGGTAACCTTCCTTGAAAGCTTAAATGATCCCCTATAAGCAAAGGGTTGTAAGCTTCTTTTCTTTTCGTAGAAGAGATAATTATATATCGAGGCATGTTCCGGAACCTTAGGGTTTTTTATCAGGCGAGTAAAGTCAAAATGACTTTACATTACTTTAATAAACTTTGCATCCGTCAGGTCTTTTGCTCCTAAATTCTTGTATTTTATAGAGATACTCCAATTCAAATCCCGCTATAAAAATTCTTAAGACTCAGCTTGGTTCCTACATTTTAATTATCTCCGAAGAAATACCAGTACCAGTGATTTTTAAAATCGCAATTGCTCTTGTCATTGCCACGTAGATCAAAGACTTTTCACTTTGCAAATAATTCTCCTTATCAACAGAATTCAAGTCTTCAAATTTCTTAAAATAAAGAGGTGCAGTCCGATTGTTCACATCAGCCAGAATCACAGCTTTGAACTCGAGGCCTTTCAAACTATGGAATGTTGACAGCAAAATCCCCTCTTGATTTTCAGACACTGGAGAAGAGTTATCTGAGTATGGAATTTTCATTTTATGTAAACTAGCCTTAATTTCTCTTACTGAATCCTTAACTCTGCAAGCAATAGCAATGTCATTATAATTATACCCCTCTTTCTGCAGGGAATCCACGCAGGACAGTATCTCTTCAATTTCCCTGTCTTTGGTTTTGAAAAGTTCATAGGTAGGCTGCTTGCCATGAAACAATGAAAGATAACCGTTCAGCTTCTCTGATTCGCCATCAAAGTCATCGTAATTCAATCCATTAACTGCTGCTATTGCAAGTCGTTTTATCTCTTCTGATGTCCGGTAGTTGATGCGCAATTGCTTACTTCTTGTACCCCGCACTGAAATACCCGCAGTAGAGAAATTTATTTTGCGGGCATAAATCTTTTGATAAGGATCTCCAACAAGAAACAAATCGTTTTTACCTTCTTCCGCTAAGGACCTTAAAAAACGCAACTCCACATTGGACATATCCTGGATTTCATCTGCTATTACATTGCTGTATGGTTTTTCATTTTGGGAATTATTATGAGCCGACACCAGGTTAAATAGTTCTCCTCTATCGATAAACATACCCGTATTCTTATGTTCCCGATAAAGTTCTACCAACTGCCAAATTTGAATTCTTTGCTTGCGTGTTATGGGTTGACCCCTTCCAGCTCTGCTTATTCTTATATATTCGTCTTGACTTTTTATGTCGTTGAATAAAATAACCTGTTGATATTCGCCGCACAAAAAAGCTACATCAAATTCTGACAAATTCTGCTCTAACAACTCTTCCCATAACTCAACACTTGTTTTAGAGTTGAATGAATCAAGCATCCTTATGTCTTTACTTATCAGGTCGTTTTCCAGAGCCAGTTCACGAACCAAAGAATCAATATTAGTTAGAACAACTTTCGAAAAGTCTATCGACAATTTTCTGGCCAGCTTGTTTAAATTAGTAGTAAGGGCGTTGGTATAAGTAGTAAAGACTATTTTTTTACAATTTGGCTTGGCCTGTAAACTTAACAGTTTAAGCCTGTGTAATGCAACGACCGTTTTCCCGGTGCCAGCGCCGCCAGTAATCTTTACAGAACCCTTGTAATCTGCCTCTACCATTTTTCTTTGTGAGGGATGAAGAAATATCTGCCACTTACTCAGCTCGCCGTTAATTATTTCAATCATCAATTCATCATCTATTTCAATAAAGTTCCTTTTGTTATTAATACTGTCAATCTGATCTTCATGCCTGCCAGATTTTGATTTCCCTTCATTTATTTCGGCTAATAATAACTCATAGTTAGCGCCATCACTTAAATAGAATAAGTTTTCATAAACATCAACCGGAAGATACTTCTCACATTTACCTAGTTCATTAAGATCTTTAATGGACTTAACAAGTTGCAATGATTGCTCGGGAACACCAATAGCAATCAGTTGTCTATCATTAT
>JBBSJN010000246.1:0-4239 GCA_038257235.1 Chitinophagales bacterium | reverse complement strand
TATCAGAATGAATTGAAGAAAGATGGCGGCTGGTCATTAGAAATGATTGATACAAAAAACCCTTGTACAGGTGGTAGCAACTGGAAAGCCAGTATTGATCCATCTGGCGGAACACCAGGGAAGAAAAATTCTATTGATGCAGTAAATAATGATCAGACTGGGCCGTCATTAAAAAGAGCATATACCATTAATGCAACAACAATTGTTGCTGTATTCAATGAACCGGTGGATAGTTTAAAAGGAGCAACGGTCGCCAATTATACTTTTAGTAATGGATTGAATATTGTTTCCGCCATTGCGTTGGCTCCATTATTTAATGAAGTACAACTTACACTTAGTGGCAGTATGCAAGCTGGTACTGTTTATAAACTTACGGCAGCTAATATTACGGATTGTAAAGGCAATACAATCGGATCTGATAATAAAGCTCGGGTAGGATTACCAGTAGATGCAACAGCATTAGATATGATTGTCAATGAAATTTTATTTAACCCAAGAAGTAATGCTCATGACTTTGTAGAATTTTATAATAGAAGCAACAAAATATTTGATGCTTCAAAATTATTTATTGCTAACAGAAACAGCAGTAATGTAATTAGTAGCATTGGTTCCCTAACCACAATGCCATGGTTGGTTTTTCCTGGCGACTACATCGTTCTAACAGTAGACGCCGCAAGCCTGAGCAGAGAATACCTTGTTTCAAATCCGGATTGGGTATTTACCAAATCTTCTTTACCCTCTTTTCCCGATGATAAAGGATTTGTTCTTTTATTAAATCAGCAAGGTAGTGTAGTAGATGAAGTAAATTACAATAAGAGCTGGCATTTTAAATTGATAGATAATGAAGATGGTGTTTCATTGGAAAGAATTGATCCTGCTGGTGCTTCACAAGAACCAACCAACTGGCATAGTGCCGCTTCTACGGCAGGATATGGTACACCAACCTATAAGAATTCGCAGTATAAATTAATCAATAGTGTTAATGCTACAATAGAAGTAGTACCAAAAGTTTTCTCTCCAGATAATGATGGCAGAGATGATATTGCCACTGTACAGTACCAGGTAACTGAACCAGGTTTTATTGCCAACATTACCATTTTTGATGCGGCCGGAAGACCAATACGTAACCTTGTTCGTAATGGCACATTAGGATTAAAAGGCTATTGGAATTGGGATGGCCTGGATGATAAAGGAAGGAAAATACCCATTGGCACTTATATTATCTTTACGGAGCTATTTAACTTGCAGGGAAAGAAAGCTGCGTTTAAAAATGTAGTTGTTCTAGCAAGAAAAATAAACTGACCGTTTTGTTTTCTACTTAAATCATTGAAATCAAAACAAAATTTGTGCTTTCAATATGTCTGTCCTTTTAATACAAGTCGCAATTGCGCAAATAGCCGGAGCTAATAACAACTGGACCGCTACAGACCGTACTGATTTTATTAGAGATTGCATTAAAAGTGCCAATCAAAATATGAATCTTGATTCCGCAACCAGTTATTGCAATTGTATGTAGGTAAAATAACAGAGGCCGAACTTCAATCAGCAGAATTTCAAAAAATGATAAAAGATTGCTTTGGAGGTTGGACCGGTGCTGAAAAGGATATTTTCACAAACGACTGCTTTAAAGAAGCAAAAAAAACAATGAGTGATTTAAAAGCAAGGAGTTATTGCAACTGTGCCACCTCAAAAATTGAATTGAGGCTACCGCTTTTCTCAGAGGCGTAATATTTAATACCTGATAAAATAAATAGTCCTTAATGGAAACAGGTGTTGCTTTATTACAATAAGTAAACAATACAACTGTTTTTTTTAAATTAATAGAAAAGCTTCTATGCTACGGAGAGACTTTTAATTTTGTTTACTATCTATTTTACAATCACCACCACTCAGTATAAACACCTATAGAATAATTAAATAACCCGTAATTATAAAAATAAGTATGGTTTCTTTGGTAAGTAGAATAGATAATGTCGACCTTGTAGTAATCTTTATATCCACATAAAAAACCACCACTAATGAATAACCTATTACCAATTCTAGCAGGTATATTTCTTTCTACTACCATCAATTCTCAAACTAATTATGCTATCGGTCTTAATGGAACTAACCAATGGGCCAGCATAGGCACACCGATTCCCAACAATAGTTCATATACCAAAGAAGCATGGGTGAACGTAACTTCTATTAGCGGTGCTCAAAACATCATCTCCTCCTTTAATGCTCCTTTCTGGTTAAATAGCGGCACATTATCAGCAGGTCACGGTGGAAATTATACCCAGGTTACCGATGGTACTGCATTTGTAGCAGGTAAATGGATTCATGTAGCTGTTACTTATGATGCAGCCACCACTACCATGAAACTATACAAGGATGGAATCCTTGTTAACACGAATACTTCTGTAGCTGCAAACTATAGCAATGAATCTGTATTTCTTGCTTCACACCTCAGCGGAAACAGTTTAATAAACGGCCTAATGGATGAAGTACGTATCTGGAGTATTGCATTAGGAGAAGCACAGATAAAACAAAATATGTTCAAAGGGCCCGCCATTGGATCTGCGGGGTTACTTGCATACTATAAATGCAACGATGGTTCGGGTACTACTTTAGTTAATGCAACGGGTGGCACCAATGGAATCTTGCAAAACTCCCCTTCATGGCTGGCATCGCCGATTGCCGGTACTGGCAACGCAATAACGTTTGACGGGAGTGATGACCATATTGTAATTCCTCATGTAATCAGCAGCGATTTTACTGTGGAATATTGGATGAAAACAACAATGACGGGTGCATCTGGTGGTGGTCAATGGTACTTTGGCAGTGGTCTTGTTGATGCTGAAGTAGGTGGAGATACGAATGATTGGGGTACTACGTTGAACGCAGATAAATTAGCATTTGGAATTGGGCAACCAGATATTACTATTCAATCCATTTCTTCTGTAAATACAGGCAATTGGACACATGTTGCAGCCAGTTGGAAGCAATCAACCGGTGAAATGAAACTCTATATAAATGGAACACTGGAAATAACATCAACAGGAAGCACTACTGTACGAGGAGCACCAACCAGAATAGTAATGGGATTAAAGCAAACGAATGACCGGCCATATACCGGCTCATTAGATGAAGTAAGAATATGGAATCAAGTGCGCAGCCTTGGAGAAATACAGGCAAATATGTATAAAGAAGTTGTTCCTTCATCAGAAGTAAATCTGTTGGCTTATTACACTTTCAACCAGGGAATTTCCAATGGAACGAATGCGGGGCTTACTACTTTATCAGATTTAAAAGGTAATAACAACGGTACGCTGAACAACTTTGCACTTACCGGAACTACTTCCAACTTTACTACACAAAATAGTTCGATGGTTACATTACCATTGCAATGGATCAGTTTTGTTGCACAAAAACAAAATAATACGGTGCTGCTAAAATGGAGTACTGCCCAAGAGGAAAACACAAAAGATTTTACCATTCAGCATAGCAGCAATGGTGCCGGCTGGAGCAATTTAGGTACTGTATCAGCAACAGGTAATAATTCGTCAATATCAAATTACAGTTATATTCATACAACACCTTCACATAACAACTATTATCGTATTCTGCAAACAGATATTGACAACAAAAGCAGCTACAGCCATGTGCGGACTTTAGCATTTACTACTTCACTTCCACTATTTACAGTTCGCAACAACCCTGTTACGGATGGAATAGTAGTAGTTGTATTAAATAAGCCAATAGCCCTTACGCTGTATAACAGCGAAGGCAAGCTGCTTTGGCAAAAGAAAGTAGCTACAGGAACAGAAACTATTGATGTAAGCAGTTATACCAAAGGAATGTATTGGCTGAAAGCTGGTAACGAATCGAAGAGTATTTTACTGCAATAAGAAAATTTTGTGTAGAAAAAGAAAAGGCTCTCAGAAATGAGAAGCCTTTCCTTTTATATGTGATTAGTTATTCTCCTAATTCAATATCAAAACTTACAAGGTCTTTAAACTGCTGTATCCTGAATTCAATATCTTCTTTGGTAATTTCTTTTAATCTTGTTGGCCCAAATTTCTCAACACAGAAGCTTGCCATGGCAGAGCCAACAATAATTCCTCTTTTCATATTCTCAAATGAAATATCACTTGTGCTGGCCAGATGTCCCATAAAACCTCCGGCAAATGTATCTCCTGCTCCTGTTGGGTCAAACACTTCTTCTAATGGTAAGGCTGGTGCAAAAAATACCTGGTC
>JBBSJN010000245.1:0-4245 GCA_038257235.1 Chitinophagales bacterium | reverse complement strand
TTTGCCAACCAGGCAGCTGGAACAGCAGCGTTGAACCTTGCGTTTGCATATAACAAAGCGTCGATCTTCTTCAACTTTGGGGTAACGGGAGCAACGGCAGGTGAAAGAACATATTATTTTGATGATATGAAGTTTGGTGCAATACCTGCACCACCAGCACCAGTTGTAACAACTCCAGTTACGTATTGTCAGAACGCTACGGCTGTAAGTTTAACGGCTACAGCATTGCCAGGAAATACATTAAAGTGGTACACTGTTGCAACGGGCGGTACTGGAAGTTCAACTGCACCTACACCGTCAACTGCAACTGCGGGCACAATTAACTATTATGTGAGTCAGGTAAATGCTTCGCAAATTGAAAGTGCCAGGTCTTTAATTGCAGTTGTTGTAAATGCAGCCCCTGCAGCACCAACAGTGACTACACCAATCAATTATTGTTTGAATGCAACTGCATCTATATTAACAGCAGAAGCATTATCTGGTAATACTTTGAAATGGTATACAGTGGCAACTGGTGGTACATCAACAAGTAATGGACCGGTACCTTTAACAAATGTAGCAGGTAGTAAAATATATTATGTTAGTCAGACCAATGCAACAGGTTGTGAAAGTCCAAGGGCAGCTATTACAGTTGTAACGAAGCCTTTGCCAACTGCTCCGGTGATTGCAGCTTCGCAGACTTCATTAACTCCCGGACAGTCAAGTACCATTACGGCAACCGGAACTGCGGGAAGCACAATAGCCTGGTATCGTAATAACATTTTATTACCGGGGCAAACTGGTACTTCTATTAGTGTAAACGTTGATGGTATTGGTAGTTATTCATTAAAAGTTACTAATGTTGACGGATGCAGCAATACTTCGAATACAGTTGCAATAACTGGTGCAGGAAGTAATAAATTATATGTTTATCCTAATCCTTCAACAGGTAAGTTCCAGCTTCGTTATTACAGTGATGCTAATAGCCAAAAACCTAGAACTGTAGCTATATATGATTCAAAAGGTACGCTGGTGTACAGAGGGCAGTTTGTAATATTTGGCGCATATACCTCAATACAAATAGATTTAACAAATAAAGGTTCAGGCAATTACTTTATACATTTAGTAGACAGTGATGGAAATAAATTAAGTACTGAACAGATATTTATTTACAAATAAAACTGAAAATTAATAAAGCATGGAGCTATCAAAAAAGGGTAGCTCCATTTTTTTAAATTTCCATCTAGGCAGAATTATTTAAAAAATAAAAATGATGAATATTAAGAGAATATTGTGGGTAGTAAGTTTACTCTCATTTTTACTGTTGCATGATAAAGGATTTAGCCAAACAAACTTTAAAAAACTGGTATGGGCTGATGAATTTAATAAGAAGGGATTACCCGATAGCATAAAATGGAGTTATGATAAAGGAAGAGGCTGTCCGGATATTTGCGGATGGGGAAATAATGAACTACAGTATTATACTACTAATAACATGGGGAATGCCAGAGTAAAAAAAGGAAAATTAATAATAGAAGCCAGAAAAGAAAAAGTTGAAGATGCTAATTATACTTCAGCCCGGCTTGTTTCAAAAAATAAAGGCGACTGGAAGTATGGCCGAATTGAAGCCAGAGCAAAGCTTCCTTCCGGCAAAGGTATCTGGCCTGCCATCTGGATGTTACCTACCAAATGGGAATATGGAAATTGGCCACATAGCGGAGAAATAGACATTATGGAAAATGTGGGGTATTGGCCTGATTCAGTTTTAAGCAGCGTACATACCGGTGCTTACAATGGAATGATTAACACACAAAAAACAGAGGGAGTAAATCGAAAAGATTTATCAAAAGCATTTCATGTATATGCAGTAGAATGGACAGCAGATTCCATTTCTTTTTATATTGATAAAGAATTGTATCATATTTTCAGAAACGATAAAACAGGCAGTGAAGCCTGGCCTTTTGATAAGGAATTTCATCTGCTCTTGAATATTGCCGTGGGAGGAAACTGGGGAGGTAAATTTGGAGTAGATGATAAAATCTTTCCACAAAAAATGGAAATTGATTATGTAAGAGTTTATCAATAAGTGGGATTGATAAAATATCTTTCGGAATACTATATAGATTGATTATTAGTATTATTAATCGTAACCTGATTCTAAAATAACTTGCTTCAACCACTTTATAAAGCTTAATAAAATATATACTTAATGATACGTTGTCCAAAATTATTTCTTGAAAAGATATTTTTCTTTTTAGTTTTTACAGTTGTTTTTTGTTCTTGTAAGGTTGTCGGAAAACCTATTGAAAAACTAAGCGAAATTAAATCAGTTGATTCCATGGAAATAAAAATAGCAGCCTTGATTTCAATAATGACATTGGAAGAGAAGATTGGTCAAATGAATCAATACAATGGATTTTGGGACGCCACCGGCCCCGCTCCCAGTGAAGAGAAAGCCAAAGAAAAATATAACCATATTAAGAAAGGGATGGTAGGTGCAGTCTTGAATGTTACCGGTGTTGAAAAAGTTAGAAAACTACAGGAATTAGCGGTGAATGAAACCAGGTTAGGAATACCATTGTTATTTGGCTTTGATGTTATACACGGTTATAAAACAATCACACCCATTCCACTTGCAGAAGCCGCAAGCTGGGATTTGCCACTTATAGAAAAATCTGCCAGAATAGCTGCAGTTGAAGCTTCAGCAGTAGGTATCAACTGGACGTTTGCACCAATGGTTGATATTACCCGTGATGCCCGTTGGGGAAGAGTAATGGAAGGAGCAGGAGAAGATACATATCTGGGATCTAAAATTGCGTTGGCAAGGGTTAAAGGTTTTCAGGGAACAGATCTTTCAGCACCCAATACAATTGCCGCCTGCGCCAAGCATTTTGCTGGTTATGGTTTTGCTGAAGCTGGTAAAGATTATAATACGGTTGATGTGGGCACTTCAACTTTATACAATATTATTTTACCACCATTTAAAGTTAGTGCAGATAGTGGTGTTGCAACGGTTATGAATTCCTTTAATGTTATTAATGGTATTCCTGCAACCGCTAATAAATTTTTACAAAGAGATATCTTGAAAGGGAAATGGAATTTTAAGGGATTCGTTGTTTCTGATTGGGGCTCTGGCCTTGAAATGATCGACCATGGTTTTGCTATAGATCTAAAAGAAGTAGCTGAATTATCAGCAAATGCCGGTTCTGATATGGACATGGAATCTTATGCTTATGTGTCACATTTAAAAGAACTCGTAGAATCGGGTAAAGTGAAGCATAGTGTTATTGATGATGCAGTAAAAAGAATCCTGCGGGTAAAATTTGAGCTTGGATTGTTTGATGATCCATACCTGTATTGTAATGCTGCTAATGAAAAAAATAAAATATATCATCCGGATCATATGGCCTTCGCACTGGATATTGCCAAGAAATCAATGGTGCTTTTGAAAAATACAAATCAGTTATTACCATTAAAAAAAGATCAACAGCGTATAGCAGTTATCGGTCCTTTGGCGAATGATAAAAGCAGTCCGTGAGGGAATTGGCGACTAGCTGCTGATGATAACAAAGCGATTACGGTAATCGAAGGCCTCAATAAGTTTTCATCAAATGTGAAGTATGCCAAAGGTGTAAATTTAGTTATTGGTAACGCCGGATTTCCAGATGAAGTAAAAATTAATGAAACTGATACTACCGGCTTTGGTGAAGCGGTTGCATTAGCTAAGCATTCTGAGGTAGTGGTTATGGTGTTGGGTGAGCATGGATTACAAAGTGGAGAGGGAAGAAGCAGAAGTAAATTGGATTTACCAGGGCTACAACAACAATTGCTTGAAGCTGTTTATGCAGTTAACAAAAACATTGTTTTAGTACTTATGAATGGCAGACCGTTGGCTATTACATGGGCGGAAGAACATATCCCTGCTATTGTAGAAGCCTGGCAGCCTGGGATTCAATCAGGTAACGCTATTGCGCAGGTTTTATTTGGAGAGTATAATCCATCAGGAAAATTGCCCATGACTTTCCCAAGAACTGTAGGGCAGGTGCCTATCTATTATAATCATTATAATACCGGAAGGCCTGGACCAAAGAAGGAAGTTTTCTGGTCGCATTATACTGATATAACCAACAAACCATTATATCCATTCGGTTATGGACTTAGTTATACAAGTTTTGATTATAGTAATTTGAAACTTGATGATAGTAATCCGAAAGCTGTTAAAGTTGCCATACTATTAAAAAATACAGGTTCTGTAGCCGGAGAAGA
>JBBSJN010000244.1:0-4257 GCA_038257235.1 Chitinophagales bacterium | reverse complement strand
GAAATTTTTCAAGTATGGCGACCTTGGAATTTTCTTTATCCCATTGTTGGGTGCTTATGTATCCGGAACTAAGAGAGAAGTATCGCAAAAACAATCGGCTGTCATCTTGCTGGCTGGTCCATTACCTGGAATGATCATTGGAATAATCCTTTACCTGCTTGATCAAAATGGTTCAGGCTATTTCTTCCTTGAAATTTCTCTTTCCAGAATTGCAGGATTATTTATTATCCTGAACCTGATCAACCTGTTTCCTATTTATCCATTAGATGGCGGCCAGTTATTGAACCGGGTTTTTCTAAATGAAGAAAGTGGTTGGAGTAAATTTTTCATATTTCTTTCAATCGGTATCTTATGCTGGATAGCCATTGCTATTCCTTTTTATGTGCTGCTCATTTTCCCTGCCATGATGTTGCTGAGAATGTTTGGCGAAAAAAACATCTCCTCCATAGAAAAGAGAATAGAAGAAGAAGGTATCAATACAGATCTTGAATATGAAGACCTGCCAGATAGTGATTACTGGAAAATCAGAAATATTTTAATCGAAGATTATCCTGCTTTCAAAGATGTAAATCCTGCACCACCATTTGAATTCGACCAAAAAGAAGAAAAAATAATGACGACCGTACAAAGCCTTTTGCATCGTCATTTGATACAGGACATGTCCATTACCGGAAAAATATTTATATTTCTTATCTGGATTGCCGCCATCGCATCGCCATGGCTTTTAAAAATGGATGTTCCTTTTCTAAAACAGTTTGGGCTTTAAACCCGGTAATTATCTTCTCTCCAGTTTGTAACAGCTTGCTTAATTTGTTTTTGACTTAACTTTTCGTCAACCGCTTTTTTTGCCAATAAAACGAATTCTTCATCACTTGCAAAACGTAAACCAATAATTTGAGCCATTGTTAATTGCTTATCAAAAGGTTTACCAGTTAAAATAAAGTGACGAAAATTTTCTTCTGCTCTGATTGCTTTGTCCTGTGCTTTTAATGCAAATACTCTGGCATACCAGAAAATGATTATTAATATTAAAAAAACAACTACCAGTAACGCTGCAGAATAATGAGTATGAGCATCAGCACAAAAGAGGTTTACAATACTTCCTACGAAACCTAAAAGCAATAACAATCCTCCGATGAAATGATAATTTGGTACAAGGCGGGCATGGTTTTTAAAATTTTGTTCTGACATACAATTAGTTTTGATTTATTATTGAAGAAAGATATGGCTTTTAAACTTCATATTGGGTTTGATTTCTTTTTCATGCCGGACCTGAACCGGCATCTTTCCCAACAAACTTATTCTTGAATTAGTGAAAGACCCCGGATTCCCGAATCTAGTTCGGGACAGGCAAGTCCGGGGTGACAGCCTAGCTATTTCAGTTCATCCAACACTTTATACATCTTACTCACTACACTAGAAGTCCGTCCATTGTAATTATTAACAAGAAAGGAGAATATATATTCTTTGCCATCCTTTGCTTTATGATAACCACAAAAACCTTTTACATCCCTGATGGTTCCGCTTTTCATTTTCATGCCATTGTAATCAGGCAAGCCATCATAGAAATATTTAAACCAGTCTTTTCCCTTTGCATATTTTAAAATTTCCACCTGCGCATGAGTGGTTACCCTGTTTTGTGGTGACAAACCCGAACCATCACTGATATTTAATTCATCATCATCAATTCCTTTTTGCTTCCAGAAGTCCTTTACAATCTTTACTCCGTCATCTGTACTGCCAAAGCCATTCTTTTCGTAAGCAAATGTTTTTATTAGTGCTTCGCCGTAGAGGTTTATGCTTTTTTTGAGGAACCAATATACTTGTGAGTCCAATGTTGGCGAGTAATAAGTATAAATATTATTCAAATCTTTCAATGAAATACCAACTTTGGAATAAAGTGGTGTATTAAGATCGATTCCATTTGTAAGCAATGTATCTGATAATCCTTTAATAAACTGATAGGTCCCATTTTCAATCGATCCGGAAATTTCGAACATATTTTCATTCACAGGAATAGTACCTCTTATGACTTTTGGATTTGTATAGATGTACGCATTGTCACCTGTTCCTTTAGCTGCACTTGTTACTTCTGATATATAGCCGGAGTTATACAGATTGGGCTTAAATTTTACTATCGAAACCGGGTCGCCAATTTTGCTTCCTGACTTAAGGTACACATCAAACTGATTTTCCCGCCAGTTGAGAGATGAGGTTCCTGCTCCGTAATAATTTCCCACATCCTGGATAATCCATCCATCAGGCACTTGCTGCGTTTCCCAGTTTTCTATATATGGAACCACCAAACCACTAATATCTTTTATACTCAGATTTTTTACCGCACTGACAAACTCATTGATTACTTTTTCTTCCACTGTATTTTTCCATCGCCAGCTTCCTAGGCTTGGATCGCCGGAACCTGTAATAACAATATTTCCTTTTAATTTATCTTTTTCAATCTTACCAGTGTAACCAAGCATTGTCTTATACCTATAATCCTTCCCCAACAATTCAAAAGCAGTAGCAGCAGTAATTATTTTTTGTGTAGAGGCAGGAGCTAAACCAATCTGCGAGTTTTTATCGAATACTACTTGCCCTGTTTTTGCATCAATAACATACAACGAACTGATGGCATGTTTTAACTGACTGTCGCTTTCAAATTGCTGCCAGGCTTTTTGTAATTTTTGCGGTACAGACTGCCCATTGATAATAAGAGAGAAAAAACAGAAAATAAACGGGAAAACAAGTTTCATAAATATACTTTTCATCAAAACTAAAAAGAATTAAATTTGGAATATGGAAAATGAAGTTAAAGAACCAGCTCCGAAATACAATTTTATTTCGCAGGAGGAATATTTATTGGCGGAAAGAGAAGCCACTGAGAAGCATGAATATTTTCAGGGAGAAGTTTTTGCCATGTCCGGGGCCTCACTTAAACACAATTTTATTGCTAAAAATATTAATATTCTTATACCTCATTATTTAAAAGGGCAGCCATGCGATTTATTTGGCAGCGACTTAAGAGTTCATATTCCTGAAAACTCATTATATACCTACCCAGATTTTACAATTATTTGTGGCAAACCGGAAACTACAGACGAAAAAACGGATACAATTACAAACCCTTCAGTGATAATAGAAATACTCTCTAAATCAACCAAAGAATATGACCGGGGCACAAAGTTTAACTTATACCGGAATATTAATACATTACAAGAATATATTCTGATTGACTCAACTTCCGTCTCGGTTGAAATATTCAAGCGGCATTCTGATAATACATGGATACTCACAGAATTCAAACAACTTTCCGATCAGTTTGTTATATCCACGATAAATCTTACAATACTACTGAATGATTTGTATGAAGATGTAACGTTTGAAGAATAATCTTAAAAACATCAATTGAAACAAGTTAATGCCTCCATCATCACCATTGGCGATGAACTTCTGATTGGACAAACAATTGATACCAACTCTGCTTTTATTGCTCAGGAACTGAATAAAATTGGTGTGTGGGTACGAAGAAGAGTTGCTGTTGGCGATGTATATAATGATATCTGGCAGGCGTTGGATGAAGAAGGCGAAAACTCAGACATTATTATCATCACCGGCGGACTTGGCCCCACAGCTGATGATATTACCAAACCTCTTCTTTGTAACTATTTTGGCGGCAAGATGGTAGTGAATGAAGAAGTTCTTGCCCATGTAAAATATCTTTTTGAAAAAGTTTTTCGTCGCACAAGCCCGATGCTGGAAAGTAATTTGAGACAGGCAGAAGTGCCGGATGTGTGTACAGTGTTGATGAATAAAAGAGGGACGGCGCCGGGGATGTTGTTCTGCCCCCCCACCCCCCGCAGGGAAAAAGCCTCCCCAAACCCCTCACAAGGAGGGGCTTTAGACTCCGAAAGTTTAGAAAGTCATTATAGTTATGCAACAGCAAATCCTATTATTTATGCACTGCTTAAAGATTTTGTTGTTGTACATAGAAACAATCCTACAGAAGCAGAAAAAGTTTTGTGGGAAATTGTAAAGGGTCGAAAAATGTCTGGTTATAAATTCAGAAGGCAACATATTATTTCAAATTATATTGCGGATTTTATTTGTCTTTCTGAAAAATTAATTGTTGAAGTTGATGGACTATACCATCAATTACCAGAAAATGTAATCAGTGATGAAGAACGAACTCAGGATTTAAATAAACTTGGGTTTGAGGTTATTCGTTTTAGCAATGATAAGGTATTAGACGAACCAGAT
>JBBSJN010000243.1:0-4265 GCA_038257235.1 Chitinophagales bacterium | reverse complement strand
GGCAAGACAATTGGTAGGCATCAGAAATGAATTGCTGGAAAAAGATGAGATTGTCAACGGTGTGAATTTTGTTGGCGATATAGTGGAAGTAAGTAATCCTGATGCTTTAAAGAAACTTTGTTTTGATTTGAAGAATCATTTACGGGATCATGTGGCAGTTTTATGTGTAAACATCAATGGTAAGCCATTTGTAGCTGTTGGTATTTCTGACACGGTTGTTGCAGCAAGAAAATTAGATGCAGATAAAATCATTAAAGAACATATTGCTCCTTTGATAAAAGGCGGCGGTGGTGGTCAAAAAACATTAGCTACTGCAGGCGGGCAGGATCTAAGCCAATTGGAAAAAGTGATTGAAGTGGTGAAGGGATTATTAGAAGCTTAACGCCGACGAATCAGGTCATCATCATCATTATCAGTACGATATCCTTCTTTTTTGTCCTCCCTGTAAACCCGGATAACATAGATGATAATACCAATACAAAAAAGTGCAAAAAGGCTGGCTACAATGTAAACCATAATGTTGTTTTCAAAAAGTATTAACTAACCTCAAAATTCTGATTTTTTAATTCTTAAACAATACCACTTTACGGTTAGTAAAACTACTCGATGCTGCTTTATGGATATTATTATTGAAACAGACCGATTGCTTCTGCGCACATTTACAATGGATGATGCAGAGCTAATTTTTACCTTGAATCAAGATCCAGAGGTGATAAAGTATACCATGGATCCGTTGAGAGATATTGCACATGCTGAAGAAGTCCTTTCAACAATAATACTACCACAATATGCTTTGTATAATTATGGCCGCTGGGCAGTGCATACAAAGAATGATACAAATTTTATCGGCTGGTGTGGGCTAAAGGCTAGACCAGAGCGAAACGAAATAGATCTCGGTTATCGTTTTAGCAAATCCTCCTGGGACAAAGGATATGCTACAGAGGCAGCTTTCGCTTCTCTTAACTATGGGTTTAATAATCTCAGGCTTCCCCGTATTGTTGGTCGGGCAATGCCTCAAAACATAACATCGTTAAGGGTTTTGGAGAAATGTGGCATGAAATATATCGGGGAAGATATTGTAGATGGTCATCTGGCAAAGACTTATGAAGCCCTTAATCCCCACCCGCCCGGATGAACCCGTTCGGACGGAATGATTAGTCAGGCAGGCGCTTATCACTCAATATTACCATTCAAGTACAAACTTTCTATTTAACATTTCCGAAACATTTCGTATTTCAATAAATGTCATTATATTTGGCTACGAAACTTGACGTAGATAATTTAAATTAATAAATATGGTAAAGACAATTTCAAAAATGAAAATCCTGGTAGTTGCGCTGGGTTTGTTGATGCCGGCGGCATTGGTTGCTCAAAAAGAAGAAAAGGTTAAAGAAGTAAAAGAAAAAAAAGAGGTACGGCAGATCACTATTACCACCAAAGGCGATAACGATGAAAAAGTGGTGATTGAAATAAAAGGCGATAACGTAACAGTAAATGGTAAGCCAATTGATGATTACAAAGTTGGTGATCTGAAAGTAAAAATGAGTAAACTTAAAGATCTTGAATCACTCTCTTTTGAAAGAATGCCGGGTGCTGGTGTTTGGAATTTTGATGCAAAAGGAGGGAAAGGAGATAATCTCTTTAGAATGTACTCAAATGATGCAAATCTGGCTATGCTGGGTGTAACCACTCAGAAAGATGAAAAAGGAGTGCTGGTAAAAAGTATAACAAAAGAAAGTGCAGCAGAGAAAGCAGGACTAAAAGAAAATGACATCATCACAAAAATCGATGATACAAAAATTTCTGAACCGGATGATCTTTCTGCTGCTATTAAAGAATATAAGCCGGGAGATAAAGTAAAGGTTTCTTATCTGAGAGATAAAAAAGAGCAAAAAGTTACAGCTGAACTAACCAAATGGAAAGGCGTTAATGCATTGACAATGGGTGAAGGTAATAATTTCAATATGGATTTTGACAATTTTCATTTAGATAAAATGCCCAATCTTGAGGGGTTAAAAGGTTTGCGGGCACCAAATGATCAATATCGGTTTTTATATAAAGGAGCTCCGAAACTGGGAATATCTGTGCAGGATACGGATAATGGAAAAGGCGTAAAAGTTATTGAAGTAGATGAAGAGAGTAACGCTGCAAAAGCAGGAATTAAAAAAGATGATATCATTATTGAATTTGACGGAAAGACTACCAATAGCACAGATGAAATAGTGAAAGCTATTAAAGAAAGCAAAGAAAAAAATGCTGTGATGATAAAACTGAATCGTAACGGAAAAACAATGAACATTGAAACCAAAATGCCACGAAAAATAAAAACAGCGGATTTATAATTACAATCTGTTTACAGCGTAAAAGCCGGGTTTGTCAGCAAATCCGGCTTTTGCAATTTTAGGGAAATTGATAGGTATCGTTAGAGCTTAGAGGTGTATTTTTGCGGCCTTATAAAGATGGCCGATTTTGATGCATATGAAGTAGTGGTGGGTTTGGAAGTTCATGCCCAGTTGATGACGCAAAGCAAATTGTTTTGTGGCGATAGTATTGCTTATGGTGCGGAGCCTAATACTCATGTAAGCCCCATTACTTTGGGTCATCCGGGCACATTACCAAAAATGAACCGTAAGGCAATCGAATATGCTGTTAAAATGGGATTGGCCTGCCATTGCAAAATAGAACAGCATAATTATTTTGCCCGTAAAAATTATTTCTATCCTGATCTGCCAAAAGGTTATCAGGTTTCTCAACACACAATGCCGATCTGCAAAACAGGTTTTGTCACTATCAAAACAGGAGAAACCGAAAAAAATGTCCGGCTTAATAGAATTCATCTGGAAGAAGATGCGGGAAAAAGTTTGCATGATGAGGACGATGCCAATACTTGTATTGATTACAACAGGGCTGGTACACCGTTAATAGAAATTGTAACCGAACCGGATTTAAGAAGCAGTGATGAAGCTTTTGCTTTTGTAAGTGAAATAAGAAAGCTTGTTCGCTACCTTGAGGTTTGTGATGGTAATATGGAAGAAGGAAGCCTTCGTTGCGATGCAAATATTTCAGTTCGTAAAAAAGGGGAAACAAAATTGGGTACAAGAGTTGAAGTAAAAAACCTCAACTCCATCCGCAATGTGAAGAGAGCTATTGATGTTGAAGCAAAACGATTGATTGAAATTATAGAAGCAGGCGGAACTATTCAGCAGCAAACAAGAAGTTTTGATGCAAATGCAGGAACTACACAATCCATCCGTGATAAAGAAGATGCGGATGACTATCGTTATTTTCCAGAACCGGATCTTACGCCGTTTCATTTGCAGGATGAGTTTATTGAAAAAATAAAGAGAAGTATTCCGGCTTTACCTGAAGAAAGAAGCCAACGGTATACGAAAGAACTAGGTTTATCTGCTTATGATGCAGGAGTGCTTACAGAGGAAAGAATTATTTCCGACTATTTTGAAAAAATTATTTTACATACCACTAATTATAAAGCAGCTGCCAACTGGATGCTTGGCCCTGTTAAATCATGGTTGAATGAAAATGGAAAAGAAATAACAGCGTTTCCGCTGAAACCTGAGCAGCTTGTTTCTTTAATTAATTTAATAGATGAAGGGAAAGTCAGCTTCTCCATTGCATCAACTAAAATTTTCCCTGCATTATTGGCTAATCCTGAGAAAGAGGCAGCTAACATTGCTAAGGAAGAAAATTTGATTCAGGAATCTGATGTGTCTGCCATCGGACCAATTATTGATCAGGTACTGGATAAATTTGCAGATAAAGTAGCAGCTTACAAAAAAGGAAAAAAGGGATTACTTTCATTGTTTGTTGGAGAAGTGATGAAGCAAACAAAAGGCAAAGCTGACCCAAAAGTTACCAACGAAATATTATTAGAAAAATTAAAATCATAATTGACAGAAATGAAAAATCAAATTGTTATTGTAGCAGTATTGGCCTTAATGGTTTCTTGCACATCAAAATCAGATAGCAAAAAAACCTTTGAAGTAAAAGGCGTTATCACTAATAGCCCTGAGAAAAAAGTGTATCTCGAAGAAATTCCAATGGCTACCATGCAGCCATCAGTGGTAGATTCTGCCGTCATTGGCGATGATGGTAAATATGTGTTGCATGCCGCTACAGCGGAAGCTAGAGTCTATAATATAAGGATGGCAAATGCACAGTATCCGCTTGCATCTGTTATCAACGATGTGGCAAAGGTTACACTGAATGCCACCTATAATAAAGAGAATAAGGATTTCCCTGAAAGT
>JBBSJN010000242.1:0-4324 GCA_038257235.1 Chitinophagales bacterium | reverse complement strand
GCGCCTCATCATCTACGATTAAAATTTTCTTTCCCATTTTTATTGTATTTATATCTTTTATTAAATAGCAGTACTATTATTTTATTGGTACACCAGAAATAAAACATTTTCCATTCCTTTCTCAAAACGTAGTGTTTTTACAATATCCTGATTTTCGGAAAGCACAGAATTCATAATGATAATGTCAGGCTGAGCTTCAACAGCCTTCTCTACGATTTGTTTACCATCAGATTCGGTAACAACATAACCTTTTGTTTTAAGAACTTCCGCCAACGTATTGACAGTGCCGGAATCTTCATCTACAATCATCACTTTCTTTTTCGATTTACCTTGTTCCAGCAAACTTCCTATTTCATTAAAGAGTAATCCGGTATCAATTGGTTTGGTTAAATACCTGTCGACACCAATCCGGAAACCTCTTGTTTTATCCTGAACAATAGATAATACAATGATTGGAATATCCATTGTTTCCGGATCATTTTTAAGTACAGCTGCCACATCAAAGCCATTCATCTCCGGCATCATAATATCAAGAATGATCAGATCAGGCTTTTGTTTTCTAACAGCTTCTAATGCTGCTTTACCATTTGCTGCTTCTATTATATTATAACCGGCTTCTCCCAACTCCTGGTTTAATAAAGATCGGATAGAATCATCATCGTCAACAACAAGAATAGTGGCGAAAGGTCCGATCACACTTAGTTTTGATTGTGCCACCTGCACTTTCAATTGACTAACCAGATCATCAAGATGGATTGGCCTTTTTTCAGGTGCTGATTTCTTTACAGGCAATGCCACAAAAAAAGTACTGCCAACGCCTAATTCACTTTCTAACCAGATACGTCCACCATGATGTTCAACTATTTCTTTACAGATGGGTAACCCTAAGCCTGTTCCCTTTGGTTTGTCAGTCAACGTATCACCTACCTGTTTAAATTGTTCAAATACTGCTGCATGATCTTCCGGAGCAATGCCAATGCCAGTATCGGTAATACTCATAAAGATCTCATCTTTTTCCTGGTACACATCACAGGTAACTTTTCCCTTAACAGAAAATTTAACTGCATTTGAAATCAGGTTCACCAGTACTTGTATTAGCTTGTCCCTGTCACCTGTAATTTCAGATAAATCTGTTTTAATATTTTTTATCAGTTTCAGATTGCTGGCATCAATCAAAGAAGTAGTTGCAGCAATAGCTCTTTCAGCAATTTCAGGTATTGAAATAGGTTCATTATTCCATTCCATTTTACCTGCTTCAATTTTTGCAAGATCTAATACATCATTAATAAGATGCGTCAATCGTTGTCCTTCGGATACTACTACATCCAGATTGTCGGAAACCTGTTGAATTATTTTCTCTGTTTTTGGATTTGATCTGTCTGTGATCGGAAATATTTTCTCTTCCAGTCTTTTCTTAATGATTTTTGCAAATCCGAGAACAGAAGTAAGTGGTGTTCTTAACTCATGACTAACCGTAGACAGGAAAGAACTTTTAGCTTCATTGGCTTTCTCTGCTGTTTTTTTGGCTTCTTCGGCATCCTGCTTAGCCAAATGGATTTCTTCAAATAGGGTAGCTTTTCTTAATGCTACACCAACTGAAGTGGCAATGGTTTTCAATAACCGGAGATCATCGTTACCAAAACGGTTTTCCTGTTCTGTGCTTTGCACACTTAGCACACCAATATTTTCATCGCCTACAGAAATGGGAACACCTAAGTAAGAAGCTGCCGGAATACCAACTGTTTTTATTCCCATTTGAGCTTCTAAATCTCTGATATCTTTATTAATAAGTAGCGGCTCGCCGGATAATATGATCTTGGAAGTTAATCCTTCACCCAGTTGCATGGGCTCCATGATGTCACCAAATTGGTGAGGAAAGTTAATGATATTAGTTTTTTTATCTAATAAAGCGACGTAAACAATATTTGCTTTAAAAAGTTGCCGAATCTCTTCTCCCACCAATGTAATTAGTTCTTCCAAATTAATTTGAGAGGCGAGTGCCTGGGTAATATTGTTTACAGTGGCCAGTTCACTGGCTCTTTGTTTGGCTTCACCCAGTAACCTGTTGGATTCGTCAAAAAGACGGGCATTTTCTAATGCCACACTCATACTGTTGGTAAGTGTGGTAAGCAATCGCATGTCTGCATCACTGAATGCATTTTCCTTTTCTATATTCTGAAGACTTACCGAACCTTTTACCGTATCGCCAACAATCATTGGAACGAAAACCGCAGACTTTGGAGGCAATCCTTTTGTTACTCCAGTGCCGCCATTTTTATGTGCTGTTGCAGCATAATCTTCATTTATTAAAATAGATTGTTTTGAAGTAAGCAATAATTTATTAGCCCAGTTAAAGGGTCGTGGTTTACTATATATTCTTTCCCCTTTTTCAATGGCAAATTGCCATTCTTCATTTCCTGATTTATGATCGAATGTCCGGATAATAACAGTCTGCGTATCGAACAAATTACAAATACGATTTCCGACCAGGTCATAAATAGCTTTCATATCCATCTCCCTCACCAAACCTTCCTGCACACTGTTGATAACAGCAAGTTCTGCTTTATGTTGTTCGGTTTCTTTTAGCAGATGATTAGTTTCATCAAAAAGCCTTGCATTTTCGAGAGCAACACTCATGCTATTTGATAAAGTTTCTAATAATCTTATATCCGATTCACTGAATGCATATTCTGTATCCACATTCTGCAGCGTAACATAACTGGTAAGCTTATCACCAATAATTAATGGTACAAAAACAGCTGATTTGATTGGTTCAGTACCTTCTACTACTTCATTGCCAAACCATTCAATACCTTCTTTTCTTGTATTGATCAGGATTTTATTTTGTGTTTTTATAAGGTGTAATCTTAAATCTCCTAAAGGTCTTGGTTCTGGATAAAATCGTTCGCCTTTTTCAATAAAATATTCAAATTTTTCTGTTTTTAATTCATGATTCAGTGTTGCAATAATTACTACCTGCGCATTAAATAATTCTCTGATTCTGTCACCAACAAGATCATAGATGCCTTTTATCTCTAGTTCTTTTGCAAGACCACCTTGAACACTATTGATAACCGCCAGTTCTGCAGTTCGTTGTTCAGTTTCTTTTAGCAAACGAGTCGTTTCGTCAAACAGCCTTGCATTTTCGAGAGCTACACTCATGCTATTTGCCAGCGTATTAAGCAATTTTACATCAGATTCTGGAAATGCATTTTCCTGATCCAGATTTTGTAAGCTGATAACACCATTTATTTCACCTCCCGCAATCATAGGAACCATTACAATTGATTTCGCCCCTTCTCCACTTAATACAGCCTGATCATATTTTGATCTTATTTCTTCAGTAATATTATTTATTACAAGTGTACTTGCAGATTCGATAACATGTTTTCTAAAGCCTTTTAAGGGTCTTGATCCCAGCAAGTTTCGATCCCCTTTGTCAAAAGAATAGCGATCTTCAATTAAGTTATTTCTTTTATCATAAGTAACTATATCAATAACCTGTGCATGAAAAATATCACGGATCTTTTCGCCAACCAGATCATAAATGCCCTGAATATCCATTTCTTTTGCAAGACCATCCTGAACACTATTGATCACTGCCAGTTCTGCTGTTCGTTGTTCAGTTTCTTTTAGCAAACGAGTCGTTTCGTCAAACAACCTTGCATTTTCGAGAGCTACACTCATGCTATTTGCCAGCGTATTAAGTAGTTTTACATCAGATTCTGGAAATGCATTCTCCTGATCCAGATTTTGTAAGCTGATAACACCATTTATTTCGCCTCCCGCAATCATAGGAACCATTACAACTGATTTCGCCATTTCACCGCTTAATATAGCGACATCATACTTTGACATTATTTCATCTGTAATGTGATTTAAAACAATAGTGCCTCCAGATTCGATAACATGTTTTCTAATACCTTTTAATGGTCTTGGACCCAAGAGGCTTCGGTCCCCTTTTTCAAAAGAATAGCGATCTTCAATCAGGTTATTTTTTTTATCATAAGTAACTATATCTATAACTTGTGCCTGGAAAATATCTCGGATCTTTTCACCCACCAGATCATAAATGCCCTGAATATCCATTTCTTTTGCAAGACCATCCTGAACACTATTGATCACTGCCAGCTCTGCTGTTCGTTGTTCAGTTTCTTTAAGCAAACGAGTCGTTTCGTCAAATAACCGGGCATTTTCCAATGCAACACTCATACTATTTGCCAACGTTTCTAATAAGCGGATATCTGAATCTGAGAAAGCATTTTCAATATCAATATTCTGTAAACTTACATAACCTCTTATAATGATACCGGTCATTAACGGT
>JBBSJN010000241.1:0-4329 GCA_038257235.1 Chitinophagales bacterium | reverse complement strand
GTTGGTTCCAATTTGCTGAATTTTCTTATAAAACTTCCAATTAAGAAGTTTCATTTAATTGATTCCGATATTTTAAAACTTGAAAATATTTTCAGGCATCAGTATGGTTTTGATAAAATTGGAATGACAAAAGTTCAAGTAGCAAAAGAAAAGATTGTCAATAAAGATCCATTTTGTGAGGTGCTAACTAATAACGCTTCCATAGTAGATATGCTGATTAATGAAAGTACTCTACTTGATGGTTATGATTTGAACATCGTGGTTGTTGGCATTACCATGATAGAAAAATATATTTTGGAACATCTAATAAAAACCAGCTGTACCAAACCTTTGTTAATAATATGGGTAGAAGCATTTTTGGCAAGTGGACAAATGATGTATATAAAGCCCGATGATTTATCGAAGGCAATTGAAATTATTAAGAATTTCCCATTTAATGTTTTAAAGAAAAGTAATGAATCCGAGGTTTACTTCAAAGAAGGAAGCTGTCAGACAGGTTTTTTTCCTTATTCGGAAGCTAATTTGACATTATTTTTGAGTGCGATATACCCATATTTTTTTCAACTTATTCAAAGAAATGGAATTGAATCATCATCTAAAGTGTATACTTGGATTGGCGATAAGGAATTTATTGTGGAAAAAGGGTTTGAACTTTCTGATTTTGGCATTTCCAATAATTCATTCGACACTATTGAAAAAGACATATGATGGTAATAGAATTGGGAGAGATGCTTTTAAGAATTGATCAGAAAGTCTTTGATAAGGTTAAAACTTTTATTCAAGATGATGAATACAAACCTGAAGCAGGTGGTATATTATTGGGTTATTATATTGATGATTATTCCTTCTATATTACTGACTTCTCAACGCCTTCAGAAAATGATAAAAGCTCTAGATTTAATTTTTTACGTTCCTTTATTAATGCGCAAAAGCTCATTGAGCGTTACTTTAAAAGCAGCAAAGGCAAGAAAATATACCTAGGCGAATGGCATACACACCCCGAAAAACTACCAACTCCTTCGAATACGGATTTAAATTCTTTTAAAGAACAATTAAAGAAAAATGTATTGAATTCAAAATTTATATTTATGATTATTATCGGAACTGAGGTTATATACGCCGGGGCATATTATAAAGATGGTTTAATAAATCAGAAACTAATACCATTTATAAAATAATGGTGTGATTCTTTGAATATTAATTAATTGAAATGAAATTTAGTGAAGCCAAATTGGAAGAAACTTTTACCGAATTATTATCAACCGAAGGTTTCCCTCATTTCCTTGGAAATACCCTCGTGCGTGCAAATGATGAAGTACTCATAGAAACTGATCTTGAAACTTTTTTACTTAAGCAATATGAAGAAGAGGGTTTAAAAGTAACGGAGGCAAAGTCTATTATACTTCAACTCAAATCCCTACCCTCCTCTGACCTATACGAGAGCAATAAAACATTTATCAGAATGCTTTCTGATGGTTTTATTCTTAAAAGAGAAGACCGGAGTTTAAAAGATATTTATATACAACTGATAGACTACACCGGGTTATCTGTAGAAAGAAAACCAAGTGAAGAAGACCTTTTTAAAGTCTATGCCGAAGAAGATGAGGAATATAATGTAGATAGCAACATTTACAAATTCGTTACTCAGCTGGAAATTACCGGTACTGAAAAAAGAATACCCGACGGAATAATTTATATCAATGGGTTACCCCTTGTAGTATTAGAATTTAAATCAGCAATAAAAGAAGACTGCACCATCCATGAGGCTTATGTACAAATAACAACAAGATACCAGAGAGACATACCTGAACTGTTTAAATACAATGCTTTTTGCGTGATAAGTGATGGGGTAAATAATAAAGCAGGTTCCTTCTTTGCACCGTATGAGTTTTACTATGCCTGGCGCAGGGTTGCCGGCCTGGCAAAGGAAGTAGATGGCATAAGCAGCATGTACACACTTGTAGAAGGCATGTTTAATCATAAACGCTTGCGGGACATCCTACGCAACTTCATTTATATACCAGACAGCAGCAAAAAGAATGAAAAAATTGTTTGCAGGTATCCACAATATTATGCTGCAAGAGCATTGTTTGAAAGCATTAAAAAAGCACAGAAGCCAGGAGGAAATGGCAAGGGCGGCACTTATTTTGGCGCTACAGGTTGTGGTAAAAGCTACACCATGCTTTTCCTCACGAGGTTACTCATGAAGAGCGAGCATTTTGAAAGTCCCACCATCATATTAATCACCGACCGTACAGATTTAGATGACCAGCTTTCCGGACAATTTACCAATGCAAAGCATTTTATTGGGGATAGCACCATTATGAGCGTGGAAAGCAGGAAGGAACTCAGGGAGCTTTTGCGGGGAAGAGAAAGCGGAGGTGTCTTCCTTACCACCATACATAAATTTACTGAAGACACAGAGTTGCTTACAAACAGAACTAATGTGATCTGCATAAGTGATGAAGCACACCGCAGCCAGCTAAACCTGGACCAGAAGATTAAAATTACCGATACCAGGGTTACCAAAACATTTGGCTTTGCTAAATACTTACACGATTCACTGCCTAATGCAACTTTTGTAGGTTTTACCGGAACCCCCATAGATGCTACACTTGATGTATTCGGACAAGTGGTAGATGCCTACACGATGACAGAATCCGTGAAAGATGAGATTACAGTAAGGATTGTTTATGAAGGCCGGGCAGCAAGGGTTGTTCTCAATAATAGTGAACTGGAAAAAATAGAAGCCTACTACGAAGAAGCAGCAACTGCAGGTGCAAATGAATACCAGATAGAAAAAAGCAAGGAAGAGTCTGTGAGAATGAATGCTATTCTTGGAGATCCGAAAAGATTAAAATTGCTGGCGGCAGATTTCGTGAAGCATTATGAAAACAGGGCTATGGAAGGCGCAACTGTGAAAGCGAAAGCCATGTTTGTATGCAGTAGCAGGGAGATAGCTTATGAATTGTATAAAAATATTATTGCCTTAAAACCGGAATGGAACGAAGTAAGAGCTGCTGAAGAAGGCGCCGAACTTTCAGATAAAGACCTGCGGGAATTGAAACCAATTGAACGTATCAAAATGATCATGACCCGTGGGAAAGACGACCCTAAAGAATTATGGGATTTACTGGGTACTTCAGATTATCGCAAAGAACTGGACAGGCAATTCAAAAATGAAAAATCCAATTTTAAAATTGCCATGGTGGTAGACATGTGGCTGACTGGTTTTGATGTGCCATTCCTGGATAGTATTTACATAGACAAACCAATACAGCAGCACAACTTAATCCAAACCATTTCGAGGGTAAACAGACGATATAAAGACAAAAACAAGGGCCTGGTAATAGATTATATTGGTATTAAAAAACAAATGAACCAGGCACTTGCCAAATACAATAAAGGTGATGAAGATAATTTTGAAGACATTTCTGAATCCTTAGTTATTGTAAGGAATCATTTAGACCTCTTATCTAAACTGTTTCACACATTTGATAGTTCAAAATATTTTACTGGTACTGCAATTCAACAACTGAACACCCTGAATTTAGCCGCCGAATTTGCCCAGCAAACAAAGGAATTTGAAACAAGGTTTATGGGATTGGTGAAAAGGCTGAAAGCTGCGTATGATATCTGTACCGGAAGTGAGGCATTGATACAAGCCGAAAGAGATTTGACTCACTTCTACTTTGCAGTTCGTTCCATTGTATTTAAACTTACAAAGGGAACTGCGCCAGATACAGCCCAGATGAATGCCCGTGTGAGAGATATGATCAAAGATGCACTGGAAAGTGATGGTGTAGAAGAACTTTTCAAATTAGGAGAAGAAGGGGAAACAGAACAAGACCTTTTTAATGAAGATTATCTTGCTAAGCTGGATAAAATAAAACTGCCAAATACGAAGATCAAATTGCTACAACAGCTACTTGCAAAAATGATTGGCGAAATAAAAAAAGTCAATAAAGTAAAGGGTGTTGATTTTACAAAAAAGATGCAGGCCCTGGTAGAAAAATACAATGAAAGAGACGAAAACGATATTCTAAGGAGTGAAGTATATGAGGAAATGGCCGAAGCATTAACCAATATGATCTGGGACGTACACAAAGAATTTTCTGCCGGTGAAGCATTGGGTATTGATTTTGAAGAGAAAGCATTTTATGATATCCTGAAAGAGCTTTGTTACAAATATGATTTCAAATACCCTGAGCCAAAACTCATTGAATTAGCAAAAGCCGTAAAATGCCTGGTGAATACCCAGGCCAGGTTCCCGGATTGGAACAAAAGAGATGATATAAAATCAGCGCTCAAAGTCGGCCTGATACTTTT
>JBBSJN010000240.1:0-4342 GCA_038257235.1 Chitinophagales bacterium | reverse complement strand
GCAATTTCTTTGTTTGAAAGCTCCTGGCAGATATAACGGATAACACTTAATTCTCTCTCTGAAAAGTCAGGCTTAGAAATTCGATGATTAGGATTAAAATTGCTCTCCGCAATCATCCTGGTTAGTTTGCGTGACGTATGATTGCAGTAATAAGTATTTTTTTTGTGCACAGCCTGAACAGCACTTACTATTTCATCTTTATGTGCATTTTTAAGAAGGTAACCTTTTGCACCTGCTTCAAGCATTTCAATGATTAAATTTTCTTCATCAAACATTGATAATGCTATAACGCCAACATCAGGAAATTCCTTTGTCAGCACTTTAGCAGCTTTAATGCCATCCATCTTAGGCATTTTAATATCTGTGATTACTATGTCTGGCATTGTTTTTTTTACTAACTCTACAAGTTCTTCTCCATCACCTGCTTCACCAATGAGCTCAACAGAAGGTTGTTTTTTAAGCATTACTCTAAAGCCATCTCTGAATATTTCATGATCATCCGCTAAAACAAGGCGGATCGGAAGGTATTGTTCAAGCATAAGATTAAACCGGTATTTCGAAAGTATATTTTGTTCCTTTTGTTTTTTCAGATTCAACAAACATCTGTCCGCCAACAATTTCACAGCGACTTAAAAGATTCCTCAAGCCAATCCCACCATCTCCTTTTGTCGCCGCATAATGGTCAAAGCCCACGCCATCATCACTGGTCTGTAAAACTAATGTACCACCTTCTTGTTTTAATGCAATATTTAAATTATTAGCTTCTGAATGTTTTATGGCGTTGTTTACAATTTCTTGTATCACCCTATAAACATGAATAGATTTCTGCTCATCTATCAGCATTGGTTCCTGAGCAATAAAATGTATTTGAAGTTTTTGAGCCTGATTAATAAAATCAGCAAACTCGCTTAAAGCCTGCACAAGGCCTTTTCTTATTAATGTGTTTGGAATAAGATCATAAGATATTTCCCGCATTTTTTTTACGAGACTATCAATATGAATATTTGTTTTTTCAACCTCTGATTTATCGTCTTCATCAGTCAGTTCAAAACTATTAATCTTAAGCTTGATGGCTGATAACATCGGCCCAAGTTCATCATGAAGGTCGGCTGCTATACGAGCCCTTTCTTTTTCCATAGCTGTAATTTCTGCTAACACAGTCTGCCTGTATAAAGCCAGGTTTCGTCGCTGTTGCCGAATGATGGAAACAATAAAAAAGATGATGATGGCACCCACTGTCAGGCAAACAATCAAAATTGCAGTGTAAAGGGTTGTTTCTTTGGCATCCATACTATTGCTAAAGTATAAACGAAGATGCAGAAAGTATTGGCAATAACAATTATGTGGTTAATACCGTTGGTAAATGAAGGACTTAATTTCAAACCATAAGCCCAGAACGTTTCTGTTAGAACTGATAATGTAAAAAAAATAACAAAGGCCCCGCAGTTTAAAAAAATCGAGTTTTTTACTAGTAACGCCCGTTCTTTCATGAGCAGCATATTGATAGTGCTGATACTCATCAGGACAATTACAAAAGAATGGAAAATAAGAAAGTAAGAATTAAATGCGTTCGTTAATTTAGATATGAAAACAGTTTCACCAAGCCAGGCAATAATAAAGATGACAAAAAATAAATAGTAAGTTTTTTCGGGTTTAAATAATCTCCATCTTCTAAACAGGTTTAAGATTAATAAAGATTGGATAAGGAGAAAAATATTAAAGTTCATGATATTGTAATATCCACGAAGCATCATGATAAGGCCAATACTTTCATTTATGAGCCCTACCCATATCCATATTAAAAAGGGATAAAAGGCTGGGTTGATATTTTTGTACCGAACCCAGCCCGCTATGGCGGGTATAATTATCAGAAACCCCAATGCCTGTGTAACATAAAAATTCATTAACCCAATTATTCATTTAGTTCAGATGTCGGAGGACATTCCGTGGGGCATCTTACATCTGTAGTTACAATAACCGGATTATTTGAAGTTGCAGTTGACTTTTGCAATTCAGAAGCTTCAGATGGTAACATATCTTCACTTTTTTCATTGACCCCTACCAATACTAAGTGTAGTTTTAGTTCTTTGTCCATAGAGTAATATGCTCGTACAGCAGTACATCCAGGTTGCGCTAAAAGCGTTTCCAAGGCAGATCCTTCAAAATGTTTCGCAAATGGGCAGGATGTCTTTGTTTTTATACTCGTCCTTCACCACTTTCTCTTTTTCTTCTCTAAATTTTTTTGTCATCTTTTTTGCTTCATCCAAAGAAATAAAATGCATACTCATAATTATTAGTTTTGATTTTAATCTTAAAGGTTTAGAATAATTGCGGATATAAAAAGGGTATTTCTACGGAGTCTAAAAAATATTAAAAAAAAGGAGGAAAGAATTACTCTTTGCCACTCTCATGCCTCCGTGATGTAATTCGGTTTTCAAGATTTATCTAAAAAGAATATTCATCAGTTAATCAATTTGTACTCTGGTTTCTTCATAATAATTGAAGCACAAGAATTTTGCCTTTGAAGTACCTATTTCATTATATAATACTTTTCAAAATAATGTAGAACTATCAGGATGGCACCACCAAAAAAGCCAGGCAATATGCCTGGCTTCAGTATATTTTCATTAAAATTAAAAAGCTTTTGCAGCGGCCTCTTTCTTAACCTGGCCTTTTGCTAAATTTTTCTGGTTTCTAATATCACCCACTATTTTAATCGCCTGGTCAAGGTATATATCTGTCTTAAGACTTCTTAACCATTGATTGTAACGTTCAGCTTTGTCTTTATCAGTGTTCATGCGTTCCATATCTTGCGGAAGAAAAGCCATGCTTAAAGAATCTTTCAATTTGGTTAATGTATCCAGTTGCCTTGCAATTGCCGTCCGGCTTACTTGTTCTTTCTTAAATCTATCAATTTCCAAAGGTAATTCACGGTCATTTAGTGTTGAAAGCCATTGGGTTTTTTGTTTGATCTGTTGAAAAATCGGATTGCTGTTTATACGGGCATTGCTTAAATTCTTTATGGTCTGCAAATCATAGCCGTCTTCCCATTTTTTATAAGATGCTTTTGAAATTTCATCCCATGGTAATGCATTAGCATTATTTTTTTCTCTAAATTCAAGGTACTCATACTTGTCAGGAATTATTACATCTGGCACCACTCCTTTTAATTGTGTAGAACCACCATTAATGCGATAAAACTTTTGCAAGGTTATCTTTAAAGAACCAAGCTCAGAATTTGGTGAAAGGAAATTTTCAGGATCGAGACCAATGCTTCTCTGAACTGTTCCTTTGCCATACGTGCTTGTGCTGCCGATAATAACCCCACGGCCATAGTCCTGTATGGCGGCAGCAAATATTTCTGATGCAGAGGCACTAAATTCATTTACCATTACAGCAAGGGGGCCATCATACAAAACAGAACGGTCTTTATCTCTCATAACCGTAGGCTTGCCATCACGGTCCTTAACTTGCACAATGGGACCTTCATCAATAAACAAACCTGCAATTTGTACCACATCATATAAAGATCCGCCACCATTGCTGCGGAGGTCAATTACAATTCCATCAACATTTTGTTGTTTTAATTTAATTACTTCTTTGGCAACATCCACTGCACTCCTATTTCCATTTGGATCTTCAAAGTTGGCATAAAACTCCGGGAGGAAAATATAACCAACTTTAGAATTGCCATTGGTTACAATAGAGCTTCTTGCAAAGGTTTCATCCTGCACTATCTTATCCCTTGTAAGGTTAATTATTTTTAATGTTCCGTCTTTTTTCTTTAGTGTTAACTTCACTTCGGTTCCTTTCTTACCCCTGATTAATTTTACAGCATCTTCAACAGTGTAGCCCGTTAATTCTACAGGAGTTTCGGCTCCCTGGGCCACTTTTACAATAATATCGCCTACTTCTATTTGTTGCGATTTCCAGGCAGGGCTGCCGGTAAGCAGGCTATTGATTTTTATGTTTCCTTCTTCATATAAAAGTGATGCACCAATACCAAAAAAAGTTCCACTTAATTGCTCATCAAAATAACGTTTGTCTACAGGCGGAAAAAATTCAGTATAAGGATCCATCATGTTTGTGATAGCATTTACATAGATGCTGAATTTTTCATCATCATTAAATTTAAAACGATACCTGTCAAATGTCCGATCCATAATTTTTATCACTCTGTCTCTTGCTTCTTTTTCCATAGCGGCCTCAGTTTTCACAACAAAGCCTGCCTTACCTTTATTTTTCTCCTGAACATCTTTTAATTCTACATACCTGTCAAGTGTCAGGTATTTTAAACGTTTGCGCCATGCATCGCGACGCTGATCTTCAGTTGCGGCAAAAT
>JBBSJN010000239.1:0-4348 GCA_038257235.1 Chitinophagales bacterium | reverse complement strand
TTAGCATTGGGGGAAGCTGGAAATTTTCCCGGCGCTATAAAAGCAACAGCGGAATATTTTCCTAAAAAAGAAAGATCTTGTGCCACAGGTATTTTTAATTCCGGTGCCAATGTGGGTGCAATCCTTGCACCATTAACTGTTCCATGGATAGCCTCAAACTGGGGCTGGGAATCCGCTTTTGTAATTATTGGAGCCATTGGATTCTTATGGCTCTTCTTCTGGTTATATTATTATGAAAAACCTGAAGAACAAAAAAGACTTTCCAAAGCTGAGTTAGATTATATCAACAGCGATGATGTAGAAGATAATATTGTTGAGACCAAAGAAAAAGTTTCCTGGGGAAAATTATTACAATACAAACAAACATGGTCATTTGCTTTTGGTAAATTTATGACCGATGGTGTGTGGTGGTTCTTTCTTTTCTGGTTGCCGGCTTATTTAAAAGATCAATACAATATAACAGGTACAGATATTATGTTGCCATTGGCTGTATTATATAGTTTAACCATGTTCGGCAGTATTGGTGGTGGCTGGTTCCCCATGTATTTTATAAAGAGAGGTTATAAACCATATGACGGAAGAATGAGAGCCATGTTAATGATCGCCTTTATTCCTTTGGTAGTATTGGCAGCACAATGGCTGGGAGAGATCAGTTTCTGGATGCCGGTTATTCTTATCGGTATTGGTGCATCTGCACACCAGGCATGGAGTGCTAATTTATTTACAACAGTATCTGATATGTTTCCTAAAAAAGCAACAGCATCTGTAGTAGGTATAGGTGGCATGGCTGGTGGTATCGGTGGCGTAATTGTTACCAAAGTTGGCGGTGCATTATTTGATCACTACAAAGCATTGGGCCATATAGAAACCGGGTACACTATCATGTTTGCTTTTTGTGCCGTAGCTTATCTAATAGCATGGGCCGTTATGAAATCACTGGTACCGAAGTATAAACCAATTACTGATCTGTAAATTATTTTACTAGCCAACTCTTCCAATAATAATACCAAAAGAAAAACTACTCGACGATGAAATTATAAAACTGGTAGACAGCATGCTGCAATTAAATCAGCAAAAGCAAACCGCCACTCTGCCAGCATAAATAAACCAACTCGAACAACGCATAGCACATACCGACGAAGCCATCAATAAAAAAGTGTATCGTTGGGTTGTCAGAAGAGGAGATAAAGATTGTAGAAGGTGGCTGAGTAGTGAGATTGCTTCGGCCGTTTAGCATCCCTCTCCAATTGTAACAAGGCCAGTGGCCTCGCAATGACGTAGCCTCGAGGGAGGTTCGTCACTGCGAGGCTCCCCAGTGCAGTTCGTCATTGCGAGATTCTTGTGCAGTTCGTCATTGCGAGGCCCCAGTGTAGTTCGTCATTTCGAGGCTCCCCAGTGCAGTTCGTCATTGCGAGGTTCTTGTGCAGTTCGTCATTGCGAGGCCAATGACTACCCCTCAATTGCAATGAACCGTCTAATAGCCGAAGCAATCCCAAAACAAGCACACCGCCAAATACTCAGTTCGTCATTGCGAGGCCCCAGTGTAGTTCGTCATTTCGAGGTTCTTGTGCAGTTCGTCATTGCGAGGCCAATGACTACCCCTCAATTGCAATGAACCGTCTAATAGCCGAAGCAATCTCAACAAAAGCATAACCTCAATTCAAAACATCTAAATGGCATTAGCAATAACTATTTATCCCAATGGGCGGCCACGTCTACATAATGTGCAACATCAATAACACCACACTTTACACAGGTGTAAGTTCAAATCTGCCTGCACGGGTAGCACAGCATAAAGAAAAAGAATATCCAACCAGTTTCACCGCAAAATACAATTGTATAAAACTAGTGTACTACAAATGGTTCGACACTATAATAGATGCAATCGCCGAAGAGAAAAGAATAAAGGGCGGCAGCAGAAAAAATAAAGAAATCTTGATTAATAGTATGAACCCTGAATGAAAAGATTTATACCATGAAACCCGATTCAGATAAATGGTAACTATGGCCATAGCCTTGGTTCGTGTCGCCACGAAGCACCTGCAATCTTAAAATAAAATCACCTGTTAGATCAAAATGGAATAGAATATATGAATTGCATCGTGGGTAATATTATTGGCCAACATTACTGGGGAGTAGCAAAGCAAATCATGGAGGAAACAAACATTTCCTGCCATGTACAAAATTGTGAATAACGTAAAAAAAGTCAACCCATTTTAGGAAGAGACAACCTTCGAAGCGATCTATTTAGTTCACTCTTTTTTTATTGGCACATCTTTAGCATACTAAATAGGCTAAAGCATAATATATGAACAAATTGATTCGAGGTCTGATCGCTGGTTACGGAGCAAAAAAACTTGGAGGTGGTTGTCTTAGTACTATTGTTATTTTCATTGTCATATGGATGTTACTTGATAAATGCTAACTATCTCATCCGGCTGAAGTAAATAAATGCAATTTTTTAAACTCTTTTAAAACTGTTGCGGTAAGATCACAGCTTGGGAAATAACTTCCCATGTCTCAATCTGTTTTCCAAAAACTCTTAATGCTATTCTCTATTTTTTCTATGCAACTTTATTTTTGGATGAACAGCTGATCCTTTCAAATTACTTTTGTTGTTCGTTTTGCTAACAAAGGCCTGGACGTTTACCCCATCGCCATCTTATTATACTTATTCCTGTATTCAATCGGTGTAAGCCCGGTAATCTTTTTAAACAGATCCCTGAAAGCTTTGGTATCGGTGTAGCCAACATTGTACATTACTTCATTAATATTCTTACGGCTGCTTTCAAACTGCCGTTTGGCGGCTTCTATCTTTACCCGTTGTATATATTCCAACACAGAATTATTGGTAGCCTGGCGAAAGCGTCGTTCAAAACTACGACGGCCGGTAGCGGCAATAGCTGCCAGCTCATCCACCGTCATCTTTTCTGCAATATTTTTTTCAATATAGTCCTGCACTTTTTTTATTTCTGTATCCGTATGGTCGTTCTGCCCCTTGAACATAGCGAAAGCCGACTGGCTGTCACGGTCAATATCAATAGCAAAATATTTGGATGCAAGAATAGCAGTTTCCCGATTGGTATATTTTTCTACGAGATACAATAATAAATTCCAGTAAGAATTAGCCCCGCCGCTGGAGTAAATTCCTTTTTCTTCCGTAACAATGCTGCCATCCACCACTTCCACTTCGGGATACATTTCCCTGAACTCATTGATAAAACCCCAATGCGTAGAACATTTTTTTCCATTGAGCAAACCAGTAGCGGCTAACAGAAATGCACCAACACAAAGTGATGCTATCTCTGCGCCATTATCGTATTGCTCTTCGATCCAGGGCAGTAATACTTTGTTTTTTTCAATGGCAGTTGCCATATCGCCAAACAATGCGGGGATGATAACAAGGTCTGTTTTCCTTATATCTTTTATTTGCCTGGCGGTATTAACCGAATACATACCGTTATTCAGTTTCACTTCTTTTTTTGTACCAACTAACTGTACATCAAACAAGGGTTGCTTACCAGCTACCAGTAGAAAATTATTTACTGCTGTAAATAAATACTGCGGATCGGCAATAGCCTGCATAACTGAAGACTCCGGCACAAGTATGGATACATTTTTCATGTACTAAAGATAAGAAACCGGCCTGTCGCAAACAACCCTGTAAATAGCCGTTATTACACATCAGGAATTTGATTAGGGTGTGCCATCTTTGTGTTGTAATTAAATCATCCAACAATAAAACTGATAATCATGGAACTGATAACCGTAACAACAACCGTAAATGCCACAATAGAAAAAGTATGGGAAGTGTGGAGTCACCCTTTACACATTATGCATTGGAACAATGCTTCTGCCGACTGGCAAACCACTTTTGCTGAAAATGATTTGCAAAAAGGTGGTCGCTTTACTTCCCGCATGGAAGCAAAGGATGGAAGTTTTGGTTTCGACTTTGGCGGTGTGTATGATAAAGTAAAACAACATGAGCAGATATCTTACACCATGGACGATGGCAGAAAAGTAAATACTAGTTTTACTGCTGGGGCTGGCATCACTACGGTAACTACTGTATTTGAAGCAGAAAGCGATAACCCTGTGGAAATACAAAAAACAGGATGGCAAAACATTATGGATAATTTTAAAACTTATGCAGAGAAAGCAAGTACCATTACTCCCTTGCATTTTGAAATAACCATTAATGCACCGGTAGAAGAAGTGTACGCAACAATGATTGCTGAAAAATCGTACAACGAATGGACGGCAGCATTCAATCCCACCTCTTGCTATAAAGGCTCTTGGGATAAAAATGCAAAGATCCTTTTTATTGGTACAGATAAAGATGGTGTGG
>JBBSJN010000238.1:0-4365 GCA_038257235.1 Chitinophagales bacterium | reverse complement strand
TATATAAGCAAATAAAAGAGATTTCTTTCTATCAAACCGGTCAATCACAAGAGCAATTACCAACCCCGATATAAAAGCACTGATTGAATAAGAAGCGACAAGAAGACTAAATTGAAAAGCCGTTATTTTAAAATAAGGAATGAGATAATTACTCAATGGCATCATAATGATGAAATCAAGTATATGAGTAAAATTCAACGACGCCAGGATAAATAAGATGACCTTTTCTTTCTTTGTCATGTATGCTGGCAAATATCGGTTTATAATTTTTATAATTCGATTCTGTCAGCACTATACTGAAACCAACCGGTCATACAAAAATCTTCGGAAGAACAATCTACTTAACGATGCATTGACTACTGTAGAAAAACAAGGTTAATCCCGCCGGTCTCAAAAAAAATCCCTTCATCAAGTTATTAGTTTCACACTTTTCCATAAGTCAATTGCCTCCATACCCAATCCAGCGGTCCATACAGGAAATAACGGAGTACCAGACCTGCAAAAAGGTAAACACCAATTCTTTTTGGAAAAACTGGTTATAAATTTAATGAATCATTTATCATAAAAGCAAATGCTCAATCTACCTTCCATTGAAACAGGCTGCCAGCTTTGAATCGCCGGCAGCCTGTTTTTATCAATACAAGGAATTTAAATATACATTCTCTACAAAACCTGCAACATGGCTTTGAGCTTTACCAACGCCGGAGTTTACGAAAACCACCACTTCAATATTATCAGGAAAGAAAAAGATCACACTTTGCTCCGATTGTAAATTTCCGTTTTTCCAGCGACCTTTCTTATAATAAGCTTTTCCTGCTGGGTGTCTATCCAGTTAATCCCAAACGCCGCATCAAGACCATCCTGTACTTCAGTAACAGGAAGGATATCACCTTTTCTCCGGGCATGATCCATCACTTTTAATACTTCTGAAACTGAAAGACGGAATCCCGCACCACCACTAACAGAGGACTGAATAGTCCTAAAATAGGTTGACAGTTTTTAAATAAGTCACGGTTGCCTCAGGTAGCCGGGATTTTTGTTTGATAGACCTGTTCTGGGGTTTTCATTTGTAAAGCCAGATGGGGTCTTTTGTTATTGTATAAAAATATGCTTTCCTGTACTAATTGCATTACCTTTTCTTTGCTTTTAAGAGTCTTATCCATACCAAATTCTTCTTTGATTGTCCGGTTCATTCTTTCAGCTAAAGCATTTTCATAGGGGTCGCCGTTTTCTGTCATACTAAGTCTGATTTTGTTTTTACGGGTGAAAAAATCATATTCTTTGCTGCAATATTGCAACCCTCTGTCAGAATGATGTATGGTGGGAACATGAGTATGCTTTCTTAGTGCTGTTGCCATTTTCAATGCTTTAATCATGCTTTCGGTTTCCATTGTATCAGCTACTGTATAGCCCATGATCTTTCTGCTGTATGCGTCTGTTATCATGTTCAGATAACAATTACCCTGGCTGGTTTTTATGTAAGTAATATCGCTTACCCAAACTTCATCAGGCTGCTTCACTATTTTTTCTTTGATGATATTTGGCCATTTTCTTAACCAATGCTTACTCATGGTGGTTTGTATATACCTGCGCCTGGGTTTGATTTGTAAACCATAATACCGCATTAGTGAAAAGAGTTTATCTCTTCCATATTTCAGATCCTGACGTTGCAAATCTTCTTGTATGAGATAATAGATTTTACGGGTACCGATTCTTGGTAACAGCTTCCTTTCCCTGTCCACCAATTGTTTTACAGCCTCTTGCTTTCTCCAATTGTTTAGCGGCATCTTTGGGCTGCTTGTAAACATACTGGCGGCTATAACCTAATGTGGTTGCTATTCTTCCGACAGATTGTTTTCTTTCCCCTGTTTGTTGGAAGCTGCTTGTGACAGGGGTAAGTACTTTTTTCTTATCTCGGTATGAAACATATCATCTGCAATATCGATGGCTCTGATAAGGATTTCTTTCTCGGCTTCCAGCCGTTTTATCTTGGCCTCAAGCTGTGATATGTACGTTTTGGGAGGTGCTTTCTTTTTCATCGGAGTTTTGCTTGTCCAATCCAAAGTTCCATGTTTACGTAACCAAATCAAAACAGTACTTCTGCCCTAGATGTCATACTTCTTTTGGCTTTGCTTATAGGTCAGATAGCCTTTTTCCTGTTTTCCGCACTTTTTAAAATCATCCTCTGAAACCCTTGCTATTATTGAGCCGGGTTTTAAAAATGGGTGTTGCAAAGCTATTTTTGGGCATGTTTTTACGAAAATTAAAGAATCGATCAGGGAGTGTGTCTATCCAAATCATTTCGAAATCATCAGGGAAATATAAGGTTGTTAAGACCATTGGAAGTAGTACTAACGAACAAGAAATACTCAAATCAACTTACCTGGCTAAACAAGAAATTGAAAGACTTGCCAATCAATCGAAGTTGTTTATATCTGAAAATGACATGTTAGTTGAGCAGGTTTTTTCCGTTTTACAGAATGCGAATATTAAAACGGTCGGCCCTGAGATTATTTTTGGCAGGATATACGACAACATTGGTTTTAATGCGGTGAAAGAAGAGTTGTTTCGCCATCTTGTACTTGCCCGTTTAGCTTTTCCGCTGAGTAAGTTAAAGACCATTGATTACCTATATCGCTTTCAGGGAGTGATGTTAGATATAGATGCGATTTACCGGTTTTTAGACAACCTCAATGGCCGGTTAAAAGAACAGGTAGAGAAGATAGCATTTCCTCACACAGCAAAGGTTTTGCGAGGCAATATCAGTATAGTATTTTATGATATGACAACGCTTTATTTTGAAGCCAGTGATGAAGATGATTTACGCAAAACAGGTTTTTCAAAAGACGGTAAACATCAAAATCCGCAAATTTATTTAGGTTTGTTGGTTGGGCTTGGAGGGTATGCTATCGGCTATGACATTTTTGAAGGCAGCATTTACGAAGGGCACACCCTCATACCGTTTTTAGAAAAGATACAGCCAAATTTAAGCTCAACAAGCCCATTGTAGTAGCCGATGCAGGCCTGTTGTCAAATGACAATATCAAAGCATTGGATGATAGAAATTATGAATACATCATTGGTGCAAGGCTGAAAAATGAACCGGAAAAAATAAAGCAGGTTATACTGACAAAGAAACTTGGCGATGGACAGGTAATGAACATTGAGAAAGCAAACCATACCAGGCTTCTTATTGCCTATGCAAGCAACAGAGCTATAAAAGATGAGCACAATCGAAAAATAGGATTACAACGATTAGAAAAGCAAATAAAAGCAGGCAAGCTTACCAAATCAAATATTAACAACAAAGGGTACAACAAGTATCTGAAATTACAAGGTGAGCTATTTATTGAAATTGATTACGAAAAGTTCAACAATGATAAATCCTGGGATGGGTTGAAAGGATATATCACTAATACCAACCTTAGCAATAAGCAGGTAATTGAAAACTAAAAAAAACTATGGCATATCGAAAAAGCTTTTAGAATGTCCAAAACAGACCTGAGAATACGACCCATCTATCATCGGCTAAAGCACAGAATTGAAGCGCATATCTGCCTGTCATTTACAGCCTATTGTATTTACAAAGAGTTGGAAAAGATTCTTTACAAAGAAAAATCAAACCTATCCTTGAAGAAAGCAGTAGAATTAACGCACAACATGTATGAAATAACCTTTACACTTCCGGAATCGAAACATATCAAATCTATGCTCCTTAAAATGGATGATGAGCAAGCCCCGAAGCATAAATATTAAAAAAAAAGCCTCTCAGAAATCTGAAAGGCTTTAAAATAAATATGGCAGCTACCTACTCTCCCGCATTGTTGTGCAGTACCATCGGCCATGAGGGGCTTAACTTCTCTGTTCGGTATGGGAAGAGGTGAACACCCTCGGAAAAACCACCATAAGAATATAAATCCCGCCGTTTAAAACGGGACAATAAGATCATATTGGGAAATGTTAGAAAGAAACTAATACCTCTTATTTTTATAAAATAAGAAAAAAATTAAAGCGTACGGGCAATTAGTACTACTCGACTTTGCTGTTACCAGCTTTACATCTATAGCCTATCAACGTCATAGTCTTTGACGGCCCTTAAAAGTAAACTCATCTTGAGATAGGTTTCACGCTTAGATGCTTTCAGCGTTTATCCTGTCCGTACATAGCTACTCAGCATTACACCTGGCGGCATAACTGATACACCAGCGGTACGTACGACCCGGTCCTCTCGTACTAAGGTCATGTTCTCTCAATTTACTTGCGCCCACCACAGATAGGGACCGAACTGTCTTGCGACGTTCTGAACCCAGTTCACGTGCCACTTTAATCGGCGAACAGCCGAACCCTTGGGACCTTCTCCAGCCC
>JBBSJN010000237.1:0-4381 GCA_038257235.1 Chitinophagales bacterium | reverse complement strand
ATATTTGCCTTGGTGTTCCTGTTACTATTGGAAAAAATGGATGGGAAAAAATTCTTGATTTTAAATTAAACGAAACAGAACAAGCTGCCTTTAATAAAAGTGCAGATGCAGTAAGGGCAATGAATGATGTATTGAAGACCTTATAAAATGAAAAACATTTTTTTTCAAGCCGGCACTTAGCAATAAGCAGCCGGTTTTTTATTTTGTATCCAGCAGGATTATAGTCAGGCTCCAAAAGTAGTCCGTAAAATTTTCAGCTCAACAATTTTTTAATTTTTTTAGAATAAAACATCGTAAATTGAGTGCATGACAATACAAATAAATACTGATAAAAACATTTCAGGAAACGAAAAATTAGAGAGCTATTTAAAATCACTAGTAGAAGATGAATTATCCAGATTCGGTGAAGATATTACCAGAGTAGAAGTTCATCTTTCAGACACTAACGGCAGTAAGAATGGACAGGATGATAAGCATTGTACATTTGAAGTACGTTTGAAAAACAGGCAACCGATTGCAGTTTCAAGCAATGCAAAAACCGTAGAAGAATCCGTAAACGATGCTATTGAAAAAGCAAAAAATTCAATGGATAAAATATTTGGCAAGTTAAAGCAGCATTAAGATCAACACTCTGACTTTACTCATCTTTATAAGTAATTTGCTTCTGCCTCATCAACAACCAGGCATTAATCAGCAAACAACTTACCAAGGGCAATAAAGTGATTACGTAGAAACTGAAGTATGAAAGAACCACTTCAGTTTCCTGTTCTTGCTTGGTAAAAATTTGATGACCAATAGTACCCCTGAAAAAACAACCATCTGTACCAGATTCCATCCCAGGTGAATGGAAATTGGAACATAGAGAGAGAATGTTTTTGCATAGCCATACGCCAATACTAAACCCATTGCACCGGTAATAAAAAATTCAATGGCCATCTGTGCCGGGTTTCCCCAAAGCTCATGAGAGAACCAATGATAAATACCAAAAGCAATGGCTGAAATAACAATGGCTTTTTTGGCTCCAAGCTTTCTGATAAGAATATACAACAGCACTCCCCGAAAAATCAATTCTTCAAACAATACTGACTTGATTGTAAACCAAATGCCATTTAATACAAGATTAAAACTCAGATCAGAATTAAGTGACCAGCTTTGTTTGGCCACCAACATCCTTAATAAAAATCCTGAAGAAGCACAAGTGGCTGTAACGAGAAAAAAAAGTATAAAATTCAGCAGCCTTTTCTTTGTAGGCATCAAACCCATAAAGGATAAATTGCCTTTTTCATACAACCAGATAATTAACCATGAAATTGCTAACTGAACGATGATTCCAATCATACATTTAATTCTAAAATTTAATAAACCTTACTTAATCAGACAGCACATCACTTTAATAAAATATAATAATACTGAGTATTACAAAGTCCCCCTTAGGGGGATTTAGGGGGCTTTTCTACACCGCATCTACATCCGCCACAACCGTTACACTCCTGAAACTTTTATTCTGGTGAAGAATAGCAACCTGCTCTAACAGGTCCTTCTTACATTGCAGAATTGTTTTACTATCCCTTGGTAACTTTAATAATAGTTCCATCAGGTATTGATTTCTTATCCGGCCTATTACTGGTTCAGCCGGACCAACAATATAAGAACCATAGCTTCTTTTCATTGCTTCGGTATAAATATGCGCCGCTCTTTCCACCACTTCTTTTATCTTATGCTTGAAGGTTAGCTGAATGATGCGGGAGAAAGGCGGATAGGCAAACTCTTTTCTTTTTTTCAACTCTTCGGTAAACATCATTTTATAATCATGCTGCTGTACAATCTGGAGCAACGGATGATGTGGTTGTGATGTTTGTACCAAAACCTTGGCCGTATCTATTTTACCTTCAGGAGTTTCAACGAAGGAGGGTTTTCTTCCGGCACGGCCACTCACCTGCTCCATCAATTGGAAGGCTCTTTCATTCACTCTGAAATCTGCAAAATATAAAAGTCCGTCTGCATCTAAAATGCCTACGAGATCAACATTATCAAAGTCGAGGCCTTTCACCACCATTTGTGTGCCGACTAAAATATCAATCCGCTTTTGTTCAAACTGTTGTATCAATACATCATGTGCATTCTTTCCCCGAACGGAATCAATATCCATCCTCGCCACTTTTGCATCGGGAAAAATTTCCTGCAACTGTTCTTCAATTTTTTCTGTTCCGAAATTTCGTTGCGCAAATGTATCACTACCGCAAGCCGCACAGGTATGCACCGGCGGATAAGTGGTGCCGCAATAATGACAAATCAGTTTGTTACTCAGCTTATGAAAAGTGAGTGATACATCACAGTATTTGCATTGCGGAATCCAACTACAGGTACTGCAAACCTGGTACGGTGAATAACCACGGCGGTTTTGAAAAAGTATTACCTGCTTACCTCTTTCAATAACGGCATTCACTGCTTCAATCAGCTGCGGCGATAAAATAATCTTTGATTTGTCTTTCTGAATACTTTTTCTCGTATCTACAAACTCAATAGCAGGTAATTTCAAATCACCATAGCGTTGCAACAGTTCCACCAATCCATACTTTCCTGTGCTTGCATTGTAATAACTTTCCACCGAAGGTGTGCCGCTGCCCAATAAAACTTTTGCCTCAAACAAAGTGGCGAAGTAAATAGCAGCATCTCTCCCATTATATCTTGGTGCTGGCTCCTGTTGTTTGTATGAAGAATCATGTTCTTCATCACAAATAATTAAACCAAGATTTTGATACGGTAGAAAAACAGAAGACCTTGCTCCCAATATCACTCTCAATTCTCCGTTCTTTACTTTATTCCATATCTCCACTCTTTCATTCTGCGAAAACTTTGAATGATAAATACCGATATATCCACCAAAATGTTTTTGTAAACGGCGGATTACCTGTGATGTCAACGCAATCTCCGGCAACATATACAAAACCTGCTTTCCTTCTTTTATATAATTTTCAATCAGTTTGATATAGATATTCGTCTTACCACTTGATGTAACACCATGCAATAAACAAACCGGTTTTTCATTCAATCTTTCTTTTACTTCTGTAAATGCTTTTTGTTGTGCATCGGTAAGCTCAAAATCTATCTGTACATTTTTGGGCAGGTATTGTATGCGTTCAACATTTCTTTTTTCTGAATAAAGAATATTCTTCTCCATCAATCCTTTTAACTGTGCATCAGACGCACCGGATTTTTTCAGCAAAGAAGATTTCACCACTTCGCCTTCAGTCTTCATCAAATGCAAGTAACTTAGAAGCAGTTCCATTTGCTTGGGAGCTCTTGTCCAGTTGTTCAGTAGGTCTGATAATTTTTCTTCTTTATCATATTCTTTATTCAGCAACACATAAGTTTCTTTTTTCGGCGAATAAGTTTGCTTCAATGCTTCCCAAACAAAACAGACTTTTTTATTAATAAGGCGATTGATAACCGCATAAACATGAGAAGAATCCAGCACTTGCTGCACTTCTGTCAGCCTCAGCTCTTTTTTTATCAGCAATGCTTCGCCCACTAAATATTCATCATGATCCAGTGTAGAAAAATCATCCCCAAACTCTTCATTATATACTACTATTGTTTCGCTGGATAATTTAAAATGAGCTGGCAATGCGGCGGCCATTACTTCGCCTTCGCTGCACATATAGTAAGAAGCAATCCATTCCCACAATTTCAATTGCTCTTCAAATATGACAGGTTCCGCATCGAGCACATTCAAAATGTCTTTTGTCTCGATGAATTCCGGTTTTTCCTTATGTAATGCTTTTACAATACCGGCATACTTTTTACTTTTTCCGAGGTTCACTTCTACCCTGCAACCGGGTTTTACCATTTCTATGAATTGCTCCGGAACAGACCAGGTGTAGTTTTTTGGTAGAGCCGCAGGTATGATTATTTCGGCATAAAACAAATTCATGCCCCTATCCCCAAAAGGGGAATTAGAAACTGCATTATCGGGGATTTTTTCTTGCATCGAAGGGTAAAGATAACAATGAATATTTTGAACCACAGAGGCGCAGAGGCACAAAGAAACCACAGAGATTTGACTTCAATTTTCTCCCTGTATCTCCCTGACTCAATGTCTCTGTGTTTCTAAAAAAACTCAGGCTTTCCGCCACCCCGCATCATACTCAATCAATTTCTTTTTCATAATGGCATACACTTCTTCTTTTAATTTATCCAGATCAGCAATAGAATATCCATCAACGGCAATTTCATCAAGGTAAAGGATTCTGCTCCGGCCAGGAGTCATCAGGAATAAACTTTCATACGGCATTCTTCTGTATGCATCGAGAAACAAAACAGGTTTAATAGGAGTTTGTGTTTCAATTGCTAATCGAAAAGCACCATCATAAAATTCTTT
>JBBSJN010000236.1:0-4393 GCA_038257235.1 Chitinophagales bacterium | reverse complement strand
TGCCGCCCCAAATCTGTGTTCGCAGATTCTTTCCTGCCTGAGGCTGGACTGTCCAATGGGATAAATCGAATTTTTTAACTTAAAAAAGTAAAATGAACAATTACGAATTGATGGTGATTTTTACTCCGGTTTTAAGTGATGATGAATTCAAAGCTGGGCTAAAAAAATATGCAAAGCTTGTTACCGACGCAGGTGGTTCTATCGTTGCTGAAAATCCATGGGGATTAAAATCATTAGCTTACCCGATCGACAAAAAAACCACTGGTTTGTATTGGGTAATGGAGTTTACAGCAGCTCCCGACTTTATTGAAACGCTGAAGATCCAAATGTTGCGTGACGAAGCAGTACTTCGCCACCTGTGCACTAAACTCGATAAATACGCCGTCGTGTATAATGCTAGAAAGAAAAGTGGCGCTAAAACAGGAACTGAAAAATTAACGGAGGTATAAGTCATGGCAAAAAACGAAATAAAATATCTGACCGCCATTAAAGCCGACAAAAGAGAAAAAAAATTCTGTCGTTTTAAAAAATATGGCATCCGTTACATCGATTATAAAGATGTAGAATTCTTGAAAAAATTTCTGAATGAGCAAGGTAAATTATTACCCCGCCGTCTTTCCGGAAACAGCCTGAAGTATCAGCGCAAAGTTTCCGATGCGGTGAAAAAAGCCCGTCAGATGTCATTATTGCCTTACGTAACAGACCTTTTAAAATAACCTCACCCTCACCCTAACGGGTTTTATCCCACAAAGGCACAGCGGTCACAAAGAAAATTCATAAAATTACTTTGTGTACTTTGTTTCTTAGTGGGAAATAAAAAATCCAGACAGCAAAATCGCTGGGAGTGGGAAGGTGAACAAAAGAACAACAATGGAAATCATTTTAATTCAAGATGTAGATAATCTTGGTGGAAAGAACGAAGTGGTAAACGTAAAGAACGGTTATGCCCGTAATTATTTATTGCCTAATCAACTTGCTGTAGAAAACAGTTCTTCCAACAGAAAGCAATTGGAAGAGAGAATGAAGCAGGTAGCGAAGAAAGAAGCAATCATGCTTGCAGAGATCAATAGTGTTATCGCTAAACTGAATGAAGCTCCGTTAAAAATCGGCGCTAAAACAGGAACCAGCAATAAGATCTTTGGAAGTATCACTACTTTACAAGTGAGCCGTGCTATCCGTGAGCAAAAAGGATATGAGATCGATCGTAAGAAAATCACTCTTCCTGAAGAATTGAAAGAAATCGGTTCTTACAAAGCCACTATCGATTTTGGTAATGGTAAGTCTACCGAAGTTGAATTTGAAGTAGTAGCTGAATAAAAAGTGTACAACATTTATAAAAAGTCCCTCAACTGAGGGACTTTTTTTTACCCGAAGCCCATATTTATTCCTAATAATCAACCGATTACAACGCCAAAATCTTTGTTTACTTATAATTTTGCAAATACTCGAAAAAAAACCCGTTATTTTGTATTGCATTTGGTGCTCTATCAGTTTCACAAGTCCTGAACGTTTCGAAAAAAACCGTAGACTGTTCATTGGTTATTGTTTACTGGCGACACTTTTATTTTTTTTTATAAACTCACAAAAATGAACATTTACGTAGGAAACCTCAGTTGGAATCTGAAAGATCAGGATCTTTCTAACCTTTTCGCTTCACATGGTGAAGTAGTTTCGGCAAAAATTGTTACCGACAAATTTACTAACCGCAGCAAAGGCTTTGGTTTTGTAGAAATGAGCAACGACGAACAGGCATTAGCAGCAATCACTGCTTTGAATGGTACAGAAGTTGACGGTCGTGGCATCGTTGTTAACGAAAGTCGTCCAAAACCAGAAGGTGAAGGCTTTAAGAAAAGAAGCTTTGGCAGCGGCGGTGGCGGCGGCTACAAAGGTGGCAGCGGCGGTGGCGGCGGCTACAAAGGTAAAAGCGGCGGTGGCGGCGGCGGCGGTTACAACCGTGATCGTGGCGGCAGCGGCGGATACAATAACGATTATTAATCAATAACGATATTGAAGAAGCTTTACTAAGTCTGGTTCGAAAGAACCGGACTTTTTTTTGCCCGTAGCCCCTGTCACCGTTGGGAGACTTAGGTCAATTATTCATTATTCTGTTTATAATTCCTGAAAGTAATTAGGGGTTATTATTTCCCTAGCTGAAGTACTACCATCATCCCCGCCTGACCATATTATTAATAAATATTGTAGTCGGGCAGGGGTCCTGTTGCCCGTCCGAATGGATTCATCCGGGCGGATGTCACTCACTTGTACTGCATGAATTCTACTGAGCTTGTCGAAGTATCGGCAATTTGGAGCATCCCGATATTTATCGATGAGTTTTATTCACCAGGATAAAATGCCGCTACAAAAGTCACGGCACTTAAAAAAAACTTTTTAAATTTTATTTCACCACTCTCACCACACCAGCTCCATTGTAAGAATGATATTCTCCATTATACATAGCATCGGCACTTACTGGTCCCATTTTATAATTACCGGCTGATACAGCACGGACTGCATAGTAATAAGTCTGCTTATTGCTGTTTGCGTCTACAAAGAAATGAATACGGTCGTCCCGCACATCCAAAGCCGTTGGCGTCATCGCATCTTTTATCCAGTCCATTCCAGGTATCTCTTTTGTTCTCGGGTTTTCAATTTCAAAACCTGCTGGTAACAGATCTGTGATCACCACATTTTCGATTGGTGAATTGAATAATCGTTCCAGTGTGACACCAATAATGATCAGGTCATTTTGTTTAAATGTATTTGAAGTAATGGATTTACCATTTCTATCATAAAACCGTTTTCTTACTTTCAGGTAACTGTCTTCTTCTTTATAGGCTCCGCTAGCACTTATGCCCTCTGCCTGCCAGAAATAATATAAACGGCCGTTGCCTTTCGTAACAACTTCGATATTATTACTGCCAAGAGCTTTCATATCTCCGGTCCATTGACCGCCATCCACTTTAGCGATAACTTTTCCACTCACTTTTATTTCTGCAGTAGCGGTTGAGTTGTTTGCAGCTTTTGCATGCTTACCTAATGCTAAAAAAGCAAAAGACCGTTCCTGTGTACTCAGGTATTTTCTTGTTTTTAGTTTATCTGCCACATGTTTCACCATGATACCGATCTGTGCATTGCCGGGATCAACATCAATCAAAGCATTCAATGCAATAGCTTCATCTCTTACATCAGAATAATAACTGCCGCCAGTTTGTGGCACTGATTGCTCACCGCTGAAAGAACCCGGTAATATTGCAGCAAAGGATTTTTTATCTCCGGCTGTTGCATAAGCTGCTGCTAACAAGTAACGACTATCCAACGCAAGAATAGCAGGGTTTGCTTTGTAATAATTCATCGCTGGTACATTTGTTCTTCCTGCCAAAGCCAGCACATACAAACCATAGGCTACTTCCTTTGGAGCAATCTTTTTATTCTGGTCACGGTTATAATAATAAGTAATCGTTTGCTTGTTCTTCAGTTTATTGTTGATATAATTCAGCATGGTATTCAATAAACTATTGTCCACATCAAATCCGACCTTTTTTGCTTCCAATAAAAAATGAGCTGCATAAATAGTCGTCCACCAGTCTTCTTTTCCTTCACCCTCCCATAAGGTAACAGCGCCGTTATATAACTGCCGCATTTTTATTTTACGGATCGCTTCCAGGATATTTGTGTTTGCATTTTTCTTGTTTGCATCTTTATTGGCCTGTGTCATCAGGTCTGACAGATCGCTGTAATATATCTGTGGAAATGCTGCCGACACCATTTGTTCTGTACAACCGTATGGATATTGCACCAGGTATCTTAATTGCTCTCCCAGTTCCAATACAGGAGAACGGCTGACCACCAAACTATAATTAGTACTGCCCGGCATAAAATCACTTAAAATGATATTTATTTTTTGCGTACTGCCTCCGGGTATAGAGCCACTACCAGTTGATTTTTGCAAAGTAGATGGCGGACGAACTGAAATCTCTGTTGCATCGGTAAACTTCTCTCCCATTCCATTTACTGTAATCAATATTTTTCCAACATTGATAGTTGGGTCGGCTACAACTTTAAATGTTGCACGGCCTTCTGCATTTGCAGCAAGGTTTATTGTTTGATTATTTACTCCAAACACTTTCATCGGGCCTTCTACTGCAATAGATGCAGTTACATTCGCTGCTTTACTCGTTGTATTTGTTACCGTAACTGGTACACTTACCGTATCACCCGGACTTAAAAACCTTGGCAACGCTGTACTGATGACAATCGGATCAGCAACTGTCATTGTCTTATCTGCAGCACCAAAACTTTGTCCCTTATAAGAAACCGCCATCAGTCTTAACTCACCACTAAATTGCGGCACATCAAATTCAAATTCTGCCACACCACTTCCATTCGCTTTTTT
>JBBSJN010000235.1:0-4394 GCA_038257235.1 Chitinophagales bacterium | reverse complement strand
CTCTGTTAATGCAAAAGCAGAAGCATTTTATACCACGGCAATGAACCAGATAAACAGCAAACATGTTGCATGGATAAAACAGAATGCCAAAAAAATATATGCAGACAATATGGATGATTTGTCTTTTAAAGTAATGGCCAGGCATTATGGAAAAAATGTTGGTTTAAGTGAGGAAGGAATTGAAGGATTACAAGTACTCTTGCTCAGAGAAACTTATTTAATTGGTAAAAAGGAATACAATAATCTGCTGAATAAAACTTCGCCTGATGATACAAAGAAGACTACCGATCAGGAATCTGCCGGAAATTTGCCAGATAGCAGCGAACTAAAAATAGCAGAGCAAACCGATTCTAAAAGTACTGCCAAAAAAATGGTTGAAAAAACGGATGTTCCGGAATCCAAAAGCAAAAAAATAACAGAGAATGCTACAGCTCCAAGTGGCATGACTTTGTCACAAGTGAAACCTGAAGATAGTAATAGCGAAATCCACATCGCAAAAGATGAGCAAACCTTGCGTATGCAAGAAATTACACAACGACAGCAAAAAATCACTCAAATGCTTTCTAAGATGGTGAACCAGGTTACTGAACACCAGAAGTCAATAATAGAGAACCTGAAATAAGCTGATATTTCTTCTTTAATCTTCTGTGTTTCTATGCCTCTGTGGCAATAAGGACCTGCTTTAAATGCTATATATTCCCAAAAAGTCGGAACTTTAAATACCTAAACCTTCAAGCATGAAGCCAATACTTGTAAGCAGTCTTCTTTTCCTGTTTGCCATTTCATTTGCCACCGCACAGGACAAACCTTCTCCCGAAGCAGAAGCATTTTTTAAAAAAGCAATGTCATCAATAAATCCACGGCATGTGGCATGGGTCAAAGCGACTGCAAAGACAGTGCATGAAAAAAATATGACGGATGCAGATGTACAAATTGAGGCTACAAACTGGGCAGTGTTAGGCAATATTAATAATGGTGATATTGAAGCAATGTGTTTTCTTGTATTAATGCAGACAGCTAAAAGTGCCCAGGAAGATTTGAAAGCTATCATGGCCGGTGTAAAATCCATCAACAAGCAAAAGCAGCAACAGAGGGAGATGTTATCAAAAATGCAACAGCAGCAATCAATGACTTCTGTACAGTTAGATTCTTTTAAATTATTAAGAAGTAAAACTATTGCAATAGAAAAAAAACAGAATCCCGATACTGTGAAATTCATTAGGTCTGTAACCGTCAAAAAGCAACTTTTAAAAACTAATATTGGCGCAATGATTGAACAAATGAAAACTGATCTTAATTCCATGAGTGAAATGAGTGAGATGGAATCACTAAGATTACAAATGGCGATGGACAGGCTTAATAAGATGCTATCAACCCTTTCAAACCTCTTAAAAAAGATCAGCGACACATCAGGTCAAATAATTCAGAATCTGAAATAAATAACTTTATTGATCGCTTAAACCTCTGTGTTTCCGTGCCTCGGTGGCTAAAAAACCTGCCATTTTTGCACTTTTCCCCCTGTCGGCATAATGATTGACTATTTATAGCGAACCTGCCTACCGTCAGGCAGGTCATTAAAAAAATACACACATGGGAAAAATAATAGGAATAGACTTAGGTACCACCAATAGCTGCGTTGCCGTTATGGAAAATGGCGAGCCGGTGGTTATTGCCAACGACGAGGGTCGCCGTACAACCCCGTCCATAGTGGCTTTTCTTAAAAATGGTGAACGTAAAGTGGGAGATCCTGCCAAAAGACAGGCTATCACCAATCCGCAGAATACTATCGCTTCGGTAAAGCGTTTCATGGGTCGTCAGTTCGACGAAGTAACCGAGGAAATAAGCCATTGGAGTTATAAAGTAACAAAAGGTGACAATAATACCGTTCGTATTGACATAGATGGCAGACTTTATACGCCACAGGAAATCAGTGCTATGGTGCTGCAAAAGATGAAGAAAACTGCCGAAGATTATCTTGGGCATGAAGTAACTGATGCTGTAATTACTGTACCTGCTTACTTTAATGATTCGCAGCGTCAGGCTACCAAAGAAGCTGGTGAAATTGCCGGCCTGAATGTTCGCCGGATTGTGAATGAACCAACCGCAGCCGCACTGGCTTATGGTTTGGATAAAGGAAAGCATGACCAGAAGATTGCCGTGTTCGATTTAGGTGGCGGTACTTTTGATATATCCGTACTTGAATTGGGCGACGGTGTATTCGAAGTAAAATCTACCAACGGTGATACGCATCTTGGTGGTGATGATTTTGATAAAGTGATCATGGATTGGCTGGCTGATGAATTTAAAAAAGAAGAAGCCATTGATCTGCGTAAAGACCCAATGGCTTTGCAGCGTTTGAAAGAAGCAGCAGAAAAAGCAAAAGTGGAATTAAGTTCTTCTTCAGAAACTGAGATCAATCTTCCTTACATCACTGCGGTTGACGGAGTGCCAAAGCACTTGGTTAAGAAATTGACCCGTGCAAAATTTGAAAGTCTTGCCGACGATTTATTTAATCGTTGCCTGAAGCCTTGTGAAATAGCAATGAAAGATGCAGGATTATCAACGGCACAAATTGATGAAGTGATAATGGTAGGTGGTAGCAGCCGTATCCCTAAAGTATTGGAGATCGTAGAAAAATTCTTTGGCAAAAAACCAAACCGTGGTGTAAATCCGGATGAGGTTGTTGCCGTAGGTGCTGCCATACAAGGTGCAGTAATGACTGGTGATATTAAAGATGTATTGTTATTGGACGTTACACCGTTGTCATTAGGTATCGAAACAATGGGTGGTGTAATGACACCGTTGATTCCTTCTAACACTACTATACCAACCAAAAAATCAGAAGTGTTCTCTACTGCCAGTGATAACCAGCCGGGTGTGCAGATACATGTGTTGCAGGGTGAGAGAAGTATGAGCAAGGACAACAAGAGCCTTGGTACTTTCAACCTTGATAATATTCCACCGGCACCTCGAGGTGTTCCGCAGATCGAAGTAATATTTGATATAGATGCCAACGGTATCTTACATGTTACTGCAAAAGATAAAGGCACTGGTAAAGAACAGAAGATACATATTGAAGCAGGCAGCGGCTTAAGCAAAGAAGAAGTGGAGAAAATGAAAGCAGAAGCAAAAGCCAATGAAGAAAGCGATAAAGTAGAAAAAGAAAAAGTGGAGAAGATGAACCAGGCCGACAGCCTTATTTTCCAGACAGAAAAACAATTGAAAGAATACGGCGAAAAAATTCCTGCTGAAAAGAAAACAGCCATTGAAACAGCGGCCGAAAAATTAAAAGAAGCACATAAAGGACAAGATCTTGCAGCCATAGATACTGCAATGACTGAACTAAATGCTGCATGGACAGCCGCCAGTGAGGATATGTATAAGAACACACAGGCCGAAGGCGGTGCAACTGCCGAAGGTCCCGCGGATGGCGGGAATGGTGAAACTGCCGATGCAACAGCCGGTGGTGATGATGTAACTGACGTTCCTTATGAAGAAGTTAAATAAAGGATGCCTGCCCGAACTGCAAAGCAGGGCGGGTGCCTTATGAGGAAGTGAAATAGGATCGATGATTGATTTGATTAGAATGATTTTAATGATAAAGCCCTTACATAAATAGTAGGGGTTTTTTTGTTGCCCAACTTTATTACTACTATCATCTTCCGTTGCACTCTTCATCGTTCTGTAATTCTATTCGACATTTTGCGAATGACTTCAAACTTTAAGAAATATAACTTGTTTTAAATATAAATTTCGTTTGATTTTCAGCATTTACTTATACCTGAATTTGCGTAAATTTAATGTGTTGTATGCTATATTATCACACAATATCAAAAGTCATAATGGTCATGATTGCACTCATGTTTATTTTTTTATCGGGTTGTCAATCAGATAGTGACCAAATATCCAAACTTCGTGATGGCCCTTCTTCAAATAAATTGAGACAAAAACTGAGAGTTCCAATTATTGATTCTTATATGGTGAAAACAGAAATTCATAGTTTTGGGAGTGACCGATGGGAATCAATGTAAGAAATACCAACTGAAGGAATAGCTCTACACGTTTTCAAAAATATTCTACCATACGACAAAAGCGAGATTTCTTTGGAAGAGTGGGACGGTATTCTAATGAAAATCAATGATTCAATTGTTCATCAAATAAATATTATTTCTAAAATAAAAGACAGATTCGTTGTTATTAGAACCGGAGAACTATTCATCTACCGTCTCAATCTTCCTAACCCTAGCAAGCAGCGCCTGGACCCTTATAAAAAATTGGAAGAAAAAGAGATTGATAGCATATTTATAAGGTGGAAATTATATCAGCTGGTTCTGAACAATTGACCAGCATACAACTCTCGCCGTTGCCGGTGTTCTACAAAAAACACCACGCCG
>JBBSJN010000234.1:0-4404 GCA_038257235.1 Chitinophagales bacterium | reverse complement strand
GTAAGAATTACTTCGTTGGGATTTCCGTTTTGCTTTGTTAGAAATTGATACAACTGCTCACTAAGCGTGTAAGTTTTACCTGAACCAGCACCGGCATTAAAAAAAGTAATCATAGTAGTAGTTTAATGATTCTTACCCAGGAATAGATTTAAGTCTTGCGTATAAGGGAATTTTTTCATACCATAATCCCCCTCTTGCAAGGGATATAGTTGTTCCAACTCTTGATTTATAAAATATCCAAGTTGCAGCTCCTCCAAAGGCATTTCGTATCCTACTTCGAGGACGCCAGTTTTGAATTCTTTCTTCCGGAAATCAATGCTTTTTTCAGCAGCAATTATGGTATGAGCGGAGGAAACCCCATCCATTGCCTCAATAAAAGAAACGGCCTGGCCCAAGAGGTTTGAACTTGGTTTTCTCACCAGTAATTTACCTTCATTCAACAAGAAATAAGATGAAGCATTTGCACCCGGATATATCTTTTGATACAGTGCAAGCTGCAAATCTGTTCCTTCCTCAATGCGCCTGATATAACTTTTTGTACTAAGAGCCCATTTCAAATCGATAATAAAGAAACTATTATTTTTCTTTAGCAGTAGGTCTATACAACCGTTAGTCTCCTGGTCATTTATAGTACCATTACAGTTCACCTGTGTTCCTTCAATCTCGAAATTATTGGCGGTAATAATTTCTTTCAGGTTAACCAGGTAATTAGAGAGCATTTTCCGATATTCAATCAGCGACCGTTTGAATCCATCTTCCAGAAATAAAACGCCCTGCTCCAGCAAAGTTTGATCTAAGGTTTGGGAAACAACCTGCTTAAATGCCGGATCATCCAACCACCACTTCTCACTAGTATTAACCTGGGTGAATATTTTTTGAACAACAGCGTCTGCAATGGTACCTCTTAAAGTGCTTTCATCAGGAAACGATGTACCTCCCTTATGTGAGAGAAATAGCTGGTATTCAAAAAACCACTGAAGCGGATGCTGAATTAGCTTCTCAATAGAAGTATACGATTCGCTCTGTCTTGTATACTCACCCGATGGAATGGAAATATATTCTCTCTGTTGTGGCAAGTGAATAAACGGATACTCTACAGTTAGGCCAATTTCGGGATGCCATGGTATATGCTGCATTAACCCGCTAAACTTTATCGTTACTGCTGATAAGTCAAGTTTTTCTTTCCACTCATCTATGCAAAATGGGGTGTAGGCCTTTTCGCCATGAAACATTGATGGGATAACCAACACCAGTCTTTCAGTGGTATTAAATATCATTCGCTTTATTCCATCCTGCTGAACCCGGTAATCCTTAGAATTATCCGGCACAGCATAACCTTTCTGAAGAAGAAAATTCTTTTCTTCTGTGTACCAGGCAGATGACAAGGAGGACACCTCTGACCGAATTGCATTTATCCAAAGGGTTTCTTCCGATTGTGTCCAAACATTTGCGGGGTCGCTGATAGCATTGCTACAGCCAACTTCAGCTTCCTTAATAGTGTAAATACTGTCCGAATATAGTTGTGATTGTAAGCGATCCAGTTTTGCATCAGAAACTGATAAACCATCAATATCCAAAGCAAAATTTAAATCATTGCATAATGTTGAGAGTTGCAATAGCTGCAACTGGTCAATGGTATCAATTGTTGGGGCATAAGCACGTTTTAGAGCCCATTTTGCCAGGGCTGAATAAATTTTCTTTAAACTAGTTATAGAGTAGTTACCTTCTTTTAATTCCTCTGTGCTTTCTAGCCAAAAAGCGACTGCCTCTATTTGCTCCTTAGCACCTTCGCCATCTTTAATTTCTTCTTTAAAAGTTGAAATGCAATTTAACCAGTCGTTATTTTTAATGCCTGGTTTGTTTGCAAATATTTCAACCAAATTTCTTGCGAGCTTTTTCCTGAAAGGTAAATGTGGTGCTGATAAAAATGCAATAACCTCGGTTGCCTGTAATGGCCGTTTAAACAAAGCTGTAGCAAGGAAAAATAATTGTAGAATCTGACCATTGCCGCCAGAAAGTTGCCAATTGCATACGGGTTTCCCCTGCCGCAAAGACAGGCCATTTAATAACCCGTGGTCAGGCCCAACCAACAATGGGTTCCATGATGTTTTTTGGCGGATGCTAAATATTGCAGATGCAGCTTGTATATCATCATTAAAATGAAGGATCTGAAGCGAACCATCATTAATCAATTTTTTCTGCTCCTCATTTAATTGTTTACCAGCCAATACAGCTTTGAGTTTATCAAGATCGGTCATAGCTGCATTTTCAGGCACCACATCAATAACAATAATATTCTCGTGAAGCTTGTTTAATAGCTGCTGATACAGGTGTGGGAATAGTGCGATCTCATCCATTAACCTAATAATGAATGGTGGTAGTTCTATCCCGTTTGCTAATGACTCAATAACTGCTAATATCCTGTCGGCTTCAGAAGGTCCAGCATCTATAAATATATCAGAGAATTTTACCATCATCTGCATTCTATCAGGCTGTTGATGTGTTTCCATTACATCCCATCCTGAAATTCGCCAGGTATCCCAAAGATTTAATAATCGTTTAGCTACACCCAGGGGATCATTCTCATAAGACCTGATAAAACTGAAGGCTGCATGGGTTTTTCTTGAATCCAAGCCTTGCTTTAGTTTCAACACTCTTTCCTGAGCCGAAGGGAAAACTCCCGAAAGCCCCAAATGCAACTCGAGGAACTGAAGGAATTTGACTGGCCCTGCATTTATTATACCAGCGTAAGCACCTGGAATGGCATTGGAAGCATTATAAACCTGATTGTCGCCTTTTATTCCAAGAAATATTTGAAGTTTCTCCATTACTCGGGTGGGGTTAAGGGTTAATGTAAAATATAGTTACCATGTGGTCTTTGTTTAGACAAACAAAATAATAAGATCTGTTTACCACCTATTTGCTTACAGTATTATTTTTTGAAATAAAGTTTTCCCATCTCACTGATCTGTTCCTTGATTTGCTTTACCAATATTTTCGGTGTTAATACTTTTACATTCCCGGCATAAGACAAAATGGACATGATGAGTTCCTGGGTAATGTAAACTTTCAAGCTTATATGCAATCCTTTATCGTTATTTGAGATTACCTGTTGAGAGTGATGCAGTGGCTGGCTTAAGATATAGGGTGCCTGGTAAGGTGTAAATACCAGATCCACAGTTTCGGGCTCAATGCCATTTACCTGGGTGATTCCAAATGAATATTCAAAAAAAGCAGCCGGGGTAAAATTATTATCTACGATGTATTTTTCTTTGCTTTGACTCACATCATTTACCCTATCCAGGGCCAATACAAGTATATTTTTAGCGGCTGCAGAATGACCGATAGCATACCAGCGGTTACGGTATTCTTTCAATAGGTAAGGTGAAAAAATATGTATCTTTTCAGGCCTTCCAAAGCCCTGGTATCTTACACTCAATGTATCTTTTTTGGTAATTGCTTTTAAAATAGTTTCCAGCCATTTGCTTCCTTCCTCTCTTACGGGTTCTTCCACTTGTAACAACTGCTTTTCAGATTTCCCGATTACTTTACTAATTCTATAGCCATCAATCACCTTGTTGATTGCTGTTTCGAAATGATGAAACAGGCGGGTGTGCTTAAGCTGTTGTAATAGAGCCGTAGAAAAATCCAACGCATCAATCTCGTCATGTGATAAAGGGAAACTACTGATGGAAAAACCGGGCTCTGTATAACAATATCCTTTGTTGCTGCGTTCGTAAACAATGGGAGCGCTGTATATCTTCCGCATGTTCTCTATATCCTTTGTGAACATGGAATTGGAAAGGGAGCCATCCAGTTGCTCTTCAATTTTTTCAATGATATATTCCATCGACGGATACTTCCGCTGGGTGTTGGTTAAGCAGGCATCAATAATCCGGTATCGGAGCAGGGCACTTTTGTTTGCGGGCATAGTTAAGGGTAATGAAATGGAAGATAAGTGAAATAATGTTGCATATTATATTCCATTCCATAAAAAATATCCTCTTCGCAAATAGATGGGTGAGTGGCTTATTACTTTGCAAACAAATCAGCCGAAACAGTGACCGCAATTTAAGATTGCACCCTTCTATTTAATCCGTACCCTATAATTTAAATAGAGCGAAGCTCCCGACCATGTATACTGCAGCTTACCCTGGAATCATCTTTTAAACAACCCAATTATGAACCTAAATACCGTTGTTCAACATGGATCGCTGGCCATCAATCTTGCGAGAATCAAAAACATCAGGATCCACACAATTTCGGATCATCAATATGAACTTGTGTTTGAATTCACTGGCAGGGCTGAATACTGCCAACACCCGGCTACACTGGTTTGGGAGAAAGAAATTTTTTACGAAGAAACCAGGATCAGCTATGAAAGTTTTGAAATGGCCGATGCCT
>JBBSJN010000233.1:0-4407 GCA_038257235.1 Chitinophagales bacterium | reverse complement strand
TCCAAACCTCCAACCTCAAACCTGCCTACCGGACAGGCAGGCCTCCAACCCCAAACCCCTAACACCAAACTCTATCTATTAGGATTCAGCCTCGGCGGTCGCATAGCATTAAGCCTTTATCAAACCATTCCTGAAAAAATTAAAAAGATGGTATTATTGGCTCCAGATGGTTTGAAAGTAAATTTCTGGTATTGGCTGGCCACCCAAACCTGGCTTGGAAATAAATTTTTTAAACTAACTATGAAGAAGCCCGGATGGTTCTTTGGATTTTTAAAATTGCTGAACAAATTAAAACTGGTGAATGCAAGTATTTTCAAATTCGTAACCTTTTATATCGGTGATGCCAAAGTACGGCGATTGCTGTATGCCCGATGGACCACATTGCGAAAAATAAAACCCGATGTTTCACTCATCAAAAAAAATATTCTGAAGAATAAAACTCCTTTACGGTTAGTTTACGGCAAGCATGACCGTATCATCCTTTCTGCTGTTGGCGAAAAATTCAGAAAGGGAATTGAAGAGCATTGTTCTGTTTCAGTTATTAATGCCGGTCACCAGATACTGCATGAAAAACATGCAGAAGAAATAATTACAGCGTTGCTCCATTGATTAGCTTTGTCTACAGCATGATACTTCTTTACATCATCATAGCACTATTTATTATTTACAGTCTTTTAATAATTTATTATTGGCAGTCATGGAATGCTATTCCTGAATTCAACACACCTGATTATAATCCGGCAACAACGATTAGTGTAATTATTCCTGCCCGGAATGAGGAAGAAAATATCGGCCAGTTATTGCAAGCCTTGCAAAACCAAACGTATCCAGCTGACTTATTTGAAGTAATTGTAATAGACGATCATTCATCGGATAAAACAGCTGCTATTGTGCAGCAATTTCCATCGGTGAAGCTGATTCAGCTAAAAGAGAATAATATTAATTCCTATAAAAAGAAAGCCATTGAAACCGGAATAGCAGCTGCAACCGGAAGCTTGATTGTTACAACCGATGCTGATTGTTTACCAGGAAATAATTGGCTGGCAACCATCGCTTCTTTTAAAACGGAAAACCAATCTGCTTTTATCGCAGCACCTGTTGCTTTTTATTGCAACTCCTCTATTTTACAAGTATTTCAGGCAATGGATTTTATGGTTTTACAGGGAATTACAGGTGCATCAGTAAGTAAGAGTCTTCATTCCATGTGTAATGGTGCTAATCTTGCTTATGAAAAAAAGGCTTTCACTGATGTAAACGGTTTTGATGGAATTGATAATCTTGCTTCTGGTGACGATATGTTGCTGATGCATAAAATATGGAAGCAGCATCCGGATAAAGTCCATTACCTGAAATCAAAAGATGCTATCGTTTCTACGCAACCAATGAAAACATGGAAAGCTTTTTTAAATCAGCGTATCCGCTGGGCTAGTAAAGCAAAAAGCTATGATGATAAAAGCATAATTGTTGTATTGTTTTTAGTTTACATCTTTAATTTATCATTTTCTGTATTGGCTATAGCTGGCTTTTGGCATCATCAATACTGGTTATATTTATCAGCCATATGGATTTTAAAAACAATTGTTGAGTTACCTTTTTTTATTTCTGTAGCAAAATTTTTTGATAAGAATTGGGCGATAAAATGGCTATTCTTTTTTCAACCTTTACATGTGCTGTACACAGTTATTTCAGGCCTTCTCGGACAATTAGGAAAATATGAATGGAAGGGAAGAAGGGTAAGCTAAGAGGGAGAAATAAAGAGATAAAAGAGACAATGAGGATTAGCTTTAATTCTATCTGGTTTGAAACGACTGATTTTAAATACTTTTAACGGCATGACACAACTCTTTTACTCATTTTTCTCTTTTAACCTCTTAGCATAATTTACAAGTATGAGTCGATCCATTTCTTTCCAGTCAGCAGCATGGCGGCGGTTGAAAAAAAACAAAGGCGCTGTGTTTGGATTGATTGTTATTTTTCTTGCTGTAATAGTAGCCATCTTTGCTTATTTTATTGCTCCCGATCCATCACCTTTTTCCAATAGAATCATTTTAGAAATCGGCGGCGAAAAACCAGGGTACCAACAACGGTTTATCAAAGTAAAAAAAGACAAAGATGTTGTTGCTGCAGGTTTCTTTTCTCAAATGGCTTCCGGTAAGGAAGATATTTATTATTACATACCAATTGTAAGTCATCAGCAAAATAGTGACAGCATCATTGTTCAAAAATATATTGACGATGGGTTGAGTGAACGGACAGCTTATCATCTTTCGCAAACAGCATCAACTCCTGTTGTTACAAAAAAATTCTGGCTGGGCACTGATAAATACGGCCGGGATATTTTTAGCAGGATCATTGTTGGCACAAGAGTAAGTTTAAGTGTCGGCCTTATCACCGTAATCATTTCATTAAGTATTGGTTTGATTTTAGGTTCGTTGGCCGGATTTTTTCGTGGCCGCACAGATAATATTATTATGTGGTTCATTAATATAATCTGGAGTATTCCAACTTTATTATTGGTGTTTGCAATCACTTTGGCATTAGGCAAAGGTTTCTGGCAGATATTTATTGCTATCGGATTAACCATGTGGGTGAATGTGGCAAGGCTGGTAAGAGGGCAGGTGCTTGGAGTAAGAGAGTTGGAATATGTAGAAGCAACAAGAGCTTTAGGTTTTTCCAACTTTAGAATAATTGTTCGTCATATCTGGCCCAATATAATGGGGCCGGTAATGGTAATTGCTGCCGCTAATTTTGCATCAGCAATTGTTATCGAGGCAGGTTTAAGTTTTCTGGGAATCGGCGTACAACCTCCGCAACCAAGCTGGGGTTTGATGATAAAAGAGAATTATAATTTCATCATTACTCAAAACCCGATGCTTGCATTGGCTCCGGGCTTTGCTATTATGTTGTTAGTACTTGCCTTTAATCTATTGGGCAATGGACTAAGAGATGCATTGAATGTAAGAGGAAGAATCTAAACATTCAGGACTGAAACTTTCTTTATCTTAATTCAATCATCAATTTTTCGGAGTCTTTTAAAGTCCCCCTTGTGGGAACCTGTCTGCCGACAGGCAGGTTTAGGGGGCTGCTTACATTACTTTCACATTTCTACTAAAGCTTTCATCCAATGAAATAAAAGTTTCTGTTCTTTCAATCCCTTTTATTTTTTGCAACTGATCATGTAATACAAAACGTAGCTGACCAATATCTTTACATACGATTTCTGCAAACATGCTATAGTTACCCGTTGTATAGTTAAGGCGAACTATCTCGGGAATTTTTTGCAAATCTTTTGCAACAGAATCATACAAAGAACTTTCTTTTAAATAAATTCCGATAAAAGCAATAACATCATAACCCAGTTGTTTTAAGTCTGCCTTCAACCTCGTACCTTTGACGACTCCTGCTTCTTGTAGTTTTTTGATACGGACATGAATAGTACCACCGGAAACAAACAATTTTTTTCCAAGCTCAGCATAAGAGATTTCCGCATTCTCCATCATATGGTGAATGATCTGAAGGTCCAGTTTATCAAGATTTAATTTGGCAGCCATTTTGATTATCGTTTTTAGATATTATTTATAATTATTAGCAAATATTTTAATAATTTCTATACTTTCAAAATATTTATTAGAAAATTTGGAACAAATCGGCAAATCGCTATATATTTGTTCTATCAAGCCTGCTTTACGTCAGGCAGGTTCTTTAAAATAACAATACACACACTGTGGGGTGATGAAATTGCGAAAGCATGGCAGACATGCCCTCTTGTCTCGAGGGTGGGGAAAACAGGATAAACGTAGTATAGAGCCGCGGAGGTAGCAATACCGAAGCGACCGGGGTCGACCACCGAACTTTGTATTACAGCTAACTGCTCCGTGGAGGTTCGATCCCTCCCCCTACAGCTAAGTAAGCCTTCTGATTTATTTCAGGGGGCTTTTTTATGCCTTAAATATAAAAATTAATATAAAGCTAACTGACCTTTGCCCCGATTCTATCGGAGCACCTACAGCTACTTAAGTCTTCTGATTTATTCCAAGAGGTTTTTTTTATTTCAATTACAGTTAATGAATAATTAAGACAGCATATCGAATTTCCACTCCAAAAAATCTCATTGTTTCTACATTTGCACAAAAGCTTATTGATATGAAGAAAATGATTTTCTTTCTTTTTATTATAATCAACATTGTTGCACCTGCGCAGGATGAAACAGTAAAAGACTTACAGAAAGATGCAGGTAAAATCATTAAAAAAGATGATGCAGACACAAGTGCTAAAACCTGGAAAAGAGGAGGAATCTATGGGCTGAATATCTCTCAAGGCTCCTTATCAAACTGGGCTGCGGGTGGTGATGATTTTTCCCTATCTCTAAACTCCTTGCTTAGCCTTTATGCTTTTTACAAAAAACAT
>JBBSJN010000232.1:0-4412 GCA_038257235.1 Chitinophagales bacterium | reverse complement strand
TTATAATCGCAAATATCTTTTGCTAAAAGCCAATGTGCTGCACAGGGATTATAATGAGTATAGTCCAGCTTTTGATAGGCAACCTCCTTTGTATATAAATGTATAGCCAAAGAATCCCTTTGCCAAAACTCATATTGTTTATTGCCAGCATCTACTCTATAGCTTTCAAGTTTATTGCCTCCTTCATTAGCCAGCATCTTTTTAAATTGGTGAGCAGTATATTTTAAAAATGATCCTTGTGTAGTTTCTTTGCCATTCATTTCCCTAATGCGCCACAGTAAATGAATATGATTGGGCATAATAACAAATCCAAATACATCTATTTTACCTGCATTGCTCAGGTACTCAAGTGAACTTATAATGACATTCTTATACTCATCATTTTGAAGTAATTTTTGCCATTGATTAATTGTTGCTGTCCAAAAAAATATTTCGCCTATCTCAAATGCAATTTTTTCTTTTAATTTCAAATAAACGTTTGTCCATGATAAAACAAACTTAATATTTTATTCAAATAACTTTGTACAAATTACGGAGATACGGTTCGTGGAGACACGAACCGAGGCGAGGGACAAGGCGAAGTGGGCGGCAACTCGCTAACAGTAGCGGCATACCTGCAGTGGCATAGTGTCTTTCAAGTGTGCACCCGATGATGTCATAGATTCTCCACAAATAACTCATCATTGATATAAAACCTTAACTGGCGCAAGTGTTCTGCCGCAGGCATTTCACTTGTGATAAATAGTATGGGCGGTTTTTAACCGCAGTAGGGACTGCCTAAAAAATTGAACAATAACTAATTAAATTGCTCACTATTTATTCTATGTCTATATATTCATTTCTAATCGGTTGAAAAACTGCAAAATACTTTAAGTTTAAGAAAATGAAGTTTATTTTTAAGTGAAAATATTTAACCAATGAGTAGTAAATATAAAGTTGGTGAAGATGCTATACCACATTTTGTAACATTTTCAGTAGTTGGTTGGATCGATGTATTTAGCAGAGAACAGTATAAAGAGTTGTTTGTTGAAAGTTTGAAGTATTGCCAGCTAAACAAGGGCCTGGTTTTACATGCATGGATTATTATGACAAATCATGTTCATTTAATAATGAGCAGCGATGCCAATAAGCTTGAACACATAGTGCGGGATTTAAAGAAATATACAAGCAAGCAAATAATTAAATCAATACAAGAAAATAGCAGTGAAAGCAGAAAAGAGTGGATGTTAAATATATTTGCTTATACCGGAAAAAATAACAACAATAATAAAGTGTTCCAGTTTTGGAAACAGGATTATCATCCCATTCAATTAGACACCGCAGAAAAGATGAAACAACGTTTAGATTATCTTCATGAAAATCCTGTAAGGAGTGGTTTAGTTTGGGAGCCGTGGCATTATAAATACGGTAGCGCCATAAATTACTACACAAATGAACAGGGGCTGATTGAGATTGAGCATTTGTAATTCTAATTCCCGATACAATCGGGCGGATTTTAAAAGTCACAAGTGAACCGCTTAAGCGGAACACTTGCGCCAGTGGGGGACGTTCTTTACCTGGATCTTGCCTATCCGTTAGATATTCAAATTCTATTCTGCCTTGATTAAAGTTGATTGATTTTAATAGAACCCTATTATAACCATAAGTGTTAGACGTTTTGGAAAAAGATTGTTCTAAAGGGCCCAAAGGATTACATTCTCCGACATCAGGTAGCGGGGTCATGTTAACTGAAAAGCTATATGATTCCATTTCTTCTGAAATGGTTTGTGCTGGTATGTAATTGAGCGAAATCGTATCTGTTAAATCTGCACTTATAATTCCAACCAAATGCCAAGCAGTTACATCTGCTGCCCTTTGAGCTTGTTGGTTAAATGTAGTCTCCTTTTCAGAAAAATAATAGCTGTTTCCCTTATCATCTTTTATAACCCAATCAGATGTTCCCCTGACAATTTTCAGATTCTTATCAAGAGGGGTGTGATGTAAATTGCCGTTAATATCATAAACCATTTTGCCACTTAATCCAGGCATATTAAAATTATAAATATCTGATTGTGAGTCCCAAACACCTCCGGATAGGTTGGTACTAAATGGCATTAACTACAACCCAACTTTTAACGCCGTAGACAAATGGGTTGATGCACTGGAAGAAAATAAAAAATTGTATGAACGTTTGCTGCAGGTTGAAAGAGAAAAAAATGAACTCCTGCAAAAAATGTTGGGTGAAAAAAAATAGGTTACTGGCTATTTTGCAACATCGAATAACATAATACAAAAGCCCCGTGAGGGGCTTTGTTGTGATATTTTGGCAATCATTATGATTGTCCATCTGCAATGTGTTCTTTGTAGTAGGTTAAATCTACTTTCCTTTGACTGCTACTCCTCATCAATAATAGAAAACCACAAATAAGGCTAAAAGGTATTGTTTGATATTGTTTTGTAATAATGTGTAAAGAGATAGCAATTAGTAAAAGAACAACCATTGCATTTAAAGCAATCAATCCTTTTTTAGATGCAATAAAAGAAGATTTAAACACTATTCTTTTAGCCTCAGAAGCGTTATTGTAATCCTTTATGGATTTGTTGAGTGATGAAATTATTTCTGAGGAAGATGTAAGATTATCCTCTTTTTCAAAATCAATAAAGGAAAAATCTATCTTGCTATTATCATTTAAAATAAATTCGATATCGCAAAATTCTGACGATGGAAAAAAAATCTTGTAGGATGCAATATTCTTAAACGGCAAATCAAATTCTTTCACCTCATTAGTTTTATTTAGTTCGAAAAAAAAACCATTGGAAGTTATTTTCAACGACCCCTCTAAAATAAAAAGCTTTCTGATATAATTTATAATAAAAAATGGCCCTATTACCGCTATAAATATTAGAACAGAGAAAAAACGGTTCTCATATATACCATTTGCAACGTATAAAAATAAAAAACCAAATCCTGCATAAACAGCAAAATATAAAAGCATTTTCTTTCTGTTCAGAATTTTAAATTGGTAAGTGTCAATAGCCATCAACATAGATTTTAATAAGACTGGGAAATACCGTAAATATCATTTATGATTGATGCTGCTCCTACAATAATGCCGCCAATGGGATTGGCCAAAGTAAAAATGGTTGCTGCACCAATTATCATGGTTCTATAATCTGAACCAGCAAGTTTTTCCCCACGCATTAGTTTGCCTCCCATATCTACGGCGTCAATGGCAAGTCCAATTACACCAACTCTTTTCGCTGCCGTTTTCAAACCAGCACTTGCAATTCCCGCGGCTTCGTCTAAATGAGAACCAACATCCAAGGCCGTGCCTGCGACACCACCAATATATCCCGCTGCGTCAATTAAAGTTTGAACTTCGGGAGACAATCCCTCGCCTTGCTTTGCTAATGTTCCACCTTCCACACCGCCAGCTACACCACCCTCAGCGCCGCCCTTTTTACTAGAAGAAGTAACTGTTACTCCCTCATTCATATTTCCACTTCCTAATCTCGTTGCAGAACCATCTTCCCCTAAATAATAATTTCCTGTACCGTTTCCTTGGTCGTCGTGACCGTATTCAATACCCGACTTACCGATATATTTTACGTCACTGTTTTTAGAATTTCCATTAAAATCCTTACCTCCAGCTTTGTCCGCCCAAGCTTTAGCACTTGCTTGGTCTGTCACTTCGTCAACCCAAGCAACCTGGCCCGTGCCGTTACCATCAACCCACTTAACCCAATCCTCTGGTGCCATACCATCCGGGTCAACATATCTTATAGGATTATCAAAAGCATAATTATAAGGAGAAAACCTACTCATAGTTCCAGCTAACGGGTCTATAGTGTGCCATCTTCCAATTTGCTGGTCATAATTCCTTGCCCCAAAGTCGTAACTCTCTAAACCAGAACCGTCGCTAAATTCATTGTTATTTAATTCTTTGCCGGCGAACTTATATTTATTTGTGAGTGAACCAGCGGCCTTGCTACTTATCCCCGCCATCGTCAACCCGAACGGATAATAATGCGTCTCCTCCAATATCGGACCTGGCTTATGTATTACCTGTAAATTATCAAAGAACACACTGTACTGACTTTCGTTGCTGCAGTAAATGTAAATGTAACCATTCTTTGGAATACTGATGGTTGGTACAACATGGTTTTTGAATGTACCCGTTGTACTTGCTCCCGCATCGCCCACCATGTCAAAGCCACCGCTTACCCATTTAAACTGCTCATCTAACACCACCCAATTAATGCCCGCCCGGGGCCTTGTGCTTGTTTGTGCAGGCTGATTGTTCAGTAAATTTGTAATGGTTGTGGGAAAACCAGGCTGTGTGCTAATTTGGGTGCCGCTTATACCTTTAGGACTCACGAGACCAGTAGCTGCAAACAAATCTAGTATATTCACAACAGATATCGGATTGGAT
>JBBSJN010000231.1:0-4446 GCA_038257235.1 Chitinophagales bacterium | reverse complement strand
GTTTTTGCTCTTCGTTTCCAAAAGCTTCCAATCCGTAGCAAACAAGGCTATTATTTACACTCACTACTACACTAACACTTGCATCCACTTTACTTATTTCTTCCATCGCCAGCACATAACTGATCGTATCCATTCCTGCACCTCCATACTTTGGATCGACCATCATGCCTAAAAACCCAAGCTCTGCCAGCTTCATAACCTGCTCACGGGGAAATTGTTGTTTTTCGTCTCTTTCAATAACACCTGGCAAACAATCATTTTGTGCAAAATCCCTTGCGGCCTTTTGAATCATTAATTGTTCTTCATTCAGTTGGAATAACATATTGCAAGTAGCTTTTAAGGGTGCAAAGATAAGGGCAAACCGGGCTTTGCGAGAGAAGGAAAGATTTGCAACTAATTTGAATTAAACTGATTAAGCTCACTATTCAGTAACTCTTTTTGACATAACTTTGCAATCGCAAACGGAGAAACATGAAAAAAATACATATTATACTTCTCGTTTTTATTGCTGGCTCTATCGCATTGCTGATAAGCTTATTAAATACAGGATCCACTTACGAAACAATTGCTGATGCAAAAGCAATGCCGGGCAAATTTGTACATGTGGCTGTGCGGTTAGATAAAACTAAACCTGTTGAATTTGATGCAAAAAAAGATCCCAACTATTTAAGTTTTTACGCCGTTGGAGTAGAGAACCCTGATCAGGCGATGAAAGTGGTTTACAGAAATGGAGAAATTCCTAATCTGATGATCAGTGAACGTTTGGTATTAAAGGGTAAATATGAAAATGAAAAATTTGAATGCAAAGACGTTCAAACCAAATGTCCTTCAAAATATAAGGAAGAAATGAAGCCCTCTGAAAAAAGCATTGACCAAAGTGCAATAACTAATCCTACTGCACCAACTTCTGAAGCAACTAAATACTAATCCGGAATGGAGTATATAGGCGAGCATCTTTTACCCGGTCAACTTGGACACTTATTCATTGTACTTTCGTTAGTGGCATCGTTGATTGCAACGTTTTCCTATTTTAAATCAGCTCAAGCCAAAAATGATATTGATGCCGCTTACTGGAAAAAACTTGCCCGGATAGCTTTTATAACAGAAGTAATTTCTGTCTTCGCCATTTTTTCAATACTCTTTTATATTATTTCCAACCACCTGTTTGAATATAAGTATGCCTGGCAGCACAGCAGCCGCTCATTAGAAGTAAAGTACCTGCTGGCTTGTTTTTGGGAAGGACAGGAAGGAAGTTTTTTACTCTGGAGCGTCTGGCATTGTATATTAGGGTTGATATTAATTAAAACAAGTAAGAAGTGGGAAGCACCGGTAATGACTGTTGTAAGTTTAATGCAGTTTGCATTAGCTACCATGATTGCGGGCATTTACTTTTTTGGTTGGAAGATGGGAACCAATCCCTTCATTCTTTTAAGAGATTCCGGAGTGCTGGACAATGCTCCTGCCCTACATATAAATGGCGACGTTGCACTTGGTTTACGTCAGGATTATATGTTATCTATAAAAGATGGTAACGATCTGAATCCTTTGTTGCAAAATTATTGGATGGTCATCCATCCACCGGTACTATTTATGGGTTTTGCATCTACCATTGTTCCTTTTGCATTTGTAATAGCAGGCTTATGGAAAAAGAATTTTGGGGAATGGACCAAGCCGGCTCTTCCCTGGGCATTATTCTCAGCTGCAGTGTTTGGTGTGGGCATTATGATGGGTGCCATGTGGGCTTATGAATCGTTAACCTTTGGTGGTTACTGGGCATGGGATCCGGTTGAGAATGCATCACTGGTTCCCTGGTTGATATTAATTTCCGGTATTCACACTTTACTTATTTATAAACACAGTGGACATTCTCTAAGAGCAACACATTTGTTTTTTATATTATCATTCGGCTTTGTGTTGTATTCAACTTTTTTAACTAGAAGTGGAATACTTGGCGAAACTTCTGTTCATGCCTTTACTGATCTGGGAATGAATATGCAGTTACTCCTTTTCTTGTTAATGTTTGTATTTCCAGCATTAGTTCTTTTCATTTACCGCTACAAAGAGATTCCAACTATTCACAAAGAAGAAAGTACTTCTTCCAGGGAATTCTGGATGTTCATCGGTTCTTTGGTTTTCTTTTTATCTGCATTGGTTATTATTGGCAAAACATCTATTCCCGTTGTCAATAAAATTTTGGGAACAAAGATTGCTCCTCCGGAAAAAGCAGAGTTTTCGTATAACCAGATAATGGTTTTTATCGCCATCATTATTGCAGTGCTTACTGCTGTTACACAGTATCTCAAATATAAAAGTTCAAACACCAAAGTTTTTCTGAAAAAAATATTAATCCCAATAGTTATTGCTGCTATCATAGCTACACTTGTCCTTGTTGTTGGTAAAGTAAATTATGAAAAGGAGACGTTCGGATTTATGGCAGCCATCTGGATGGCTGTTGCCTGCAGCATTTTTACCATTGTTGCCAATGCTTCTTATATCTGGCTTGGATTAAAGGGCAAGCTGAAACTTTCCGGTGGTTCTATTTCCCATATTGGCTTTGGCATGGTGCTTTTAGGCATTCTCATTTCTTCTTCCAACAAAGAAGTTTTATCTAATAATATTGGTGGCATTCCTGCACCATTAGATAAGAATGAAGACCCAAGAGAAAACCTTACATTGGTAAAAGGATTGACAGTGGATATGGGAAAATATTCTTTGACTTATGAAGGAGATTCATCACATCCGAAAAAGCAACTCTCTTTTTATAAAGTACATTTTAAAAGTAAAGATGGAAAAGAGGAGTTTGTGTTAACTCCAAACTCATTTGTGAATTATAAAGGGAATGAAGGCTTAATGTCGAATCCTGATGCAAGGCATTACTGGAACCATGATGTTTTTACTTATATCACTTCAATTTCCAATCCCGATAAGTCAAAGGATACAACTGCATTCAGGCCTAATGAATTGAAACCAGGCGATACTTTATTCTATTCAAGCGGTTTTATTATTTACCAGAATGTGACCAAGAAAGAAAACCTACCTGTTGATCTTTTTGGAGAAAACGGCAGCCTGCATGAAGCTAGCCTGAAAGTTCACTCCAAAACCGGCTCATTATATTCAATTGCTCCAAAACTGGCAATAGCCAAAGGCAATCACATGTCAGTGCCAGATACAGTACTTGCAGAAAGCATAGTGCTTCAGTTGGAAAAAGTAAATCCGGACAATAGCATCACTTTAGGCATCAAAGAATCGAATGCTGTAATGGACTATATAACACTTAAAGCTTATAAGTTTCCTTATATCCGTCTGCTATGGTTTGGGGTTGTAATTACTGCTATCGGCATTATCATCAGCATGGTGCGTCGAATCCGCTTAAACCGGGAAAACGCATCTCAGTCATAAATTTAGCTTTTCCAAAACAGCATCTACAGTAGTTTTGTTGTCAGGTAAAGCAAATACCGAAACCGTGATATAATTTTGCATTAATGCCCCGGCTAAAAAAATATAATAAACTCCTTCTTGTCTTCCTGTTTATCTCAGGCGGTCGCCTCTTTGCACAAGTTGACCTGCCGGAACCTCTAATAGATTCCAATTATTATGCATTGCAATTAATGAAAGAACAGCGGAAAAAATGGGGGCCCAACGATACTATTTATCTACCCGCCGTTCTTTACCAGAATGAAATTGTGAATTATAAAGAAATGGAAATGGCCTGGGTTTCAAATATGTCACCCGAAAAATTAGCCAAGTTCATTGAAGAATGGACAAGGCTTCGAAACGCCGTGTTTGTCACTTATCCGTATGCAAGAGTAGCTGGTGCTACCATTAACGACATCAACAAAAAACTGGAGGGTGTGAATGGCAAAAATGAACGAAAAGATTATATCAAATCAAGAGAAAAGGAATTAAAGAAGGAGTTCAGCGATCCGCTTTCCAATTTATCGGTGTATCAGGGCAAGATATTAATGAAGCTGATCAACCGTCAAACAGGCAATAATTGTTACGAGATAATAAAAGAATACAAAGGTGGATTAAATGCAAGGCTTTACCAAACAGTTGCATGGTTTGTAGGCGGCAACCTGAAACAGGATTGGGATATGAAAGAAAACCTGATGGATCGTCAGATTGATAACATCGTTAAAGAGATTGATGGAAGCTGGTATGGAAACCCTTACAGAAGATAATTAACTGTTATTCTCCTTTATCACTGTTTATTGTTTGTAATTTTCATAGTAATCAAATAGTTTTATACACAAACTATATTCAATCATTAGCATATGAGAATTTCTTTTTTAAGATTATTATACTCCCCTTTAGGCCCGCCCGGACGACCCGGTCGGACGGGGGATGGGGGCAAACTAGATATACTTGCAATAGGTGTGCATCCAGATGATGTGGAATTAGGATGTTCAGGCACACTGATTAACGAAATTAAAAATGGAAAAAAGG
>JBBSJN010000230.1:0-4449 GCA_038257235.1 Chitinophagales bacterium | reverse complement strand
TTATTGGCACTTAAAAGAGAACGACAGTTAAAAAGTTGGAAAAGCAGGATTAAAATCCATCAACTTGTCCATAAGTTTTGACACTGAAACCAGATTTAGCTCAGTAGGTTTGAGCATCCCGATTTATTATCGGGAGGGTCGCCCCGATTGTATCGGGGCAGTATCCACACAAAAAGAGGCTGTCTCAAAAGGCGTCATTGCGAACGAAGTGAAGCCTGCCTACCGGCAGGCAGGCAATCTTAGAATATACTATGATTGCTGTTTAGGAGATTACTTCGGTCGTTCCTCCCTCGTAATGACGGTTTACAACTTTTGAGACAGCCTCTTTATTGCAAAAGGTTCTTTAACCTTTTGTTAACCGGGATGAAAATACATTTGTCCCCTATTAAAAAATTATGAAGAAGATTTTATCATTCGCCCTTTGCACCGTTTTGTTTTCAAATTTCTTATTTGCTCAGGAAAATCCGGCTGAAACAAAGCCGAAACCCAAGATAGATATGAGCAACCGTGCCAATGACCATTTCCTGTTGCAATTTGGCTATACCAGTTGGGCAGGCAAGCCGGACAGTATCAATACGAAAGGATTGTCAAAAAGTATCAATGTATATTTTATGTTTGACTTTCCGTTTAAAACAAACCCGAAATTGAGCATGGCTTTTGGCCCCGGAATTGGAACTGACCATATTTTATTTTCGAAAACAGATGTGGGTATTAAAGACCTGACACCAACTATGTATTTTACAAATAAGGCAGATACCAACCATTTCAAAAAAACAAAACTAGCCACTGCTTACCTGGAAGCACCAATTGAGTTAAGGTATTCAGCCGCTCCATTAACCGGCAAAGGAATAAAAGCGGCCATCGGTGTTAAAATAGGAACATTGATCAATGCGCATACAAGAAATACGAAATTCTCTAACAGAGGAAACAACGTTATTAATGATTACACCATGAAAGAAGCCAGCAAAAAGTTCTTTAATAAAACAAGGATTTCTGGTATGGCAAGAATCGGGTTTGGTCATTTTTCATTATATGGAAGTTATCAGTTCACCACATTATTAAAAGATGGTTCTGGCCCTGAAGTGAGGCCTTATTCTATAGGATTGACATTGAGTGGACTTTAAAATTTAACCATAAAAAAATATTTAAAGCGATTCAAAATATGAGTCGCTTTTTAGTTTTATAACAACGAAAAACTATTTTTTATCTTTGCATATCCTCCAATTATAGCGGGGGATTTTTTATCATTATGATTGACAATAAAAATAAAATACAGAACGAAGAAAAAGCAGTGCTGGTTGGTGTTGTAAATAAAGAACAGACCGAACAGCAGGTGCTGGAATATTTAGACGAACTGGCTTTTTTGGCAGAAACGGCAGGAGCCGTAACTGTAAAAAGATTTACGCAGAAACTGGCACACCCAGACAGTAGAACATTTGTTGGTAAGGGGAAACTGGAAGAGATTGGTAACTACGTAAAAGGAAAAGATGTTCGCATTGTCATTTTTGATGATGAACTAAGCGGCGCACAGATCAACAACATAGAAAAAGCCATTGATGTAAAAGTGATTGACCGAAGTGACCTGATTCTCGACATTTTTGCCAGAAGAGCTCAAACTGCACAAGCAAAAGCACAAGTAGAATTAGCTCAATACCAATATATATTACCAAGGCTTCGTGGTATGTGGAAACACCTTGAACGATTGGGTGGTGGTATCGGTACCAGAGGTCCGGGGGAAACAGAAATAGAAACTGACCGACGTATTGTAAGAGATAAAATTACATTGCTCAGAAAAAGACTGGCAACAATAGATAAACAGGCAATGACCCAACGAAAAGACAGGGGAGAATTCATTCGGGTAGCATTAGTTGGTTATACCAATGTAGGCAAATCCACTATCATGAATTTGCTAAGTAAAAGAGATGTGTTTGCCGAAAATAAATTGTTTGCAACACTGGATACCACCACAAGTAAAGTTGTTTTTGAAACCACTCCTTTTCTTTTAAGCGATACAGTAGGGTTTATCAGAAAACTGCCGCATCATCTTGTTGAAAGTTTTAAAAGCACATTGGATGAAGTGAGAGAAGCAGATATTCTGTTGCATGTGGTTGATATTGCACATACGGCTTACGAAGATCAGTTGGGTGTGGTGAATAAAACGCTGCAGGAATTAGGTTCTTTTGAAAAGCCGACACTAACCATTTTTAATAAAATGGATTTGTATGAAAAACAAACTTTTGATGAATGGCTTGAGCCCGGTACAAAAGAAGAAATATTGCAAGACCTGCGAGACCGCTGGAATAATGAAACAAATGGCAATGCTGTATTTGTATCTGCTATTGAAAGAAAGAATATTGATGTGCTCCGTCATACCATTCTTACAAAAGTGAGGGAGTTATACAAGATCAGGTATCCGTATAAAACGGATTTTCTTTATTAATACTCATTTATTTCAGCAGTAAATACATTTTCAAAGCAAATAGAACCTCTTTAGAAATAATATTTTCTGTTTCGTGTTATTAGTGAAATTCCTGGCAACCAATGGCTGAAAAAAAGTACAACTGGCATAAAATAGCTGACCACATCACTGATCTGGAATTTGCTGATAACAATATTGCTGCAATAGAATTAAATGGCAAGAAAATCTGTGTTGGAAAATTTAAAGAAGAGTTGTTTGCCTTTGCCTGGAAATGCCCACATGCTGGCGGATTACTGGCAGATGGATATATTGATGCCTTAGGAAATGTGGTCTGTCCATTACATCGTTATAAATACAATATGCAAAACGGCCGTAATGTGAGCGGCGAAGGATATTATCTTAAACATTGGCCTGTGGAGACCAGAGATGATGGTATTTATGTTGCCATGGCAGAAGAAGGTGGATTCTGGAATATTTTCAAATAAAAAATGGCTGTTAATAGCTTGTTGAAAAGCTAAAAACCTCTATTTTTGCTGCCCCGAAAGGGAAAGGTATTCCTCCTTAGCTCAGTTGGTTAGAGCATCCCGATTTTTATCGGGAGGGACGTTGGTTCAGCAACGAAAAAAACTGAAGACATATTCCTCCTTAGCTCAGTTGGTTAGAGCATCTGACTGTTAATCAGAGGGTCGTTGGTTCAAGTCCAACAGGGGGAGCAAGACAGTAAAGGGTTTCAGTAAATGGAATCCTTTTTTTATGTCCTATTGCGACACTATTGCGACACTATTGCGACATTAATTTCTTTTAAGCCTTATTTTTCATAAATAATTGTACCTCCTAAAATATTCGCAATATCGTTCAACCTCCTCCACTCTCGATTACCCTTGTAATAAACTATCTTATTAAAATCTTTGGGAGAATTAGAATAACCCCATTCATCTATTTTTTTCAATCCAAACAATCCGCTTATGGTAACAGTATTTACGTCAATAGCAGCAAATGCAACAATATAAACCCCATTAAATTCGGTTGAATAAGTAATTAAAGAATCTCTAATACTTAAATCTTTAACGAAAAAATTTGATCTTATAAAAATATCTTTCAGTCGGATATAAAGATCATTAGGATTAGTGACAGTAACAATAATCTTACTATCATCTGCTTTTTGAGCAATACACTTTTGGCTTAACAAAATAGTTTGAATGAAAATAATCAGAAAAATTTTTTGAACAATAAAGTGTTCTCTACATTCATTCATAATAGAATTATTATTTTTTCATTACACTCACTTTAAGCTATAAGAACGAACCGGGAGAATATGGTTTGTATTAGACTTAATATGTCCATTATAGGCATTACCTTCTTTGAAATAGAAACACCATGCTAAATGTTTTATCCCATCATTTTGTTTTCTAATCCAATAAAATCCAGTTGGGAGACTTGTAATTCCTTTTACATAAAGTCCATAGAAAATAGTAGCAATTTCTTTTTCAGATGGAAGCCTCCAATCATCGTAACCATTTAACACCAAATCTTCACAAGCCTTTTTCCCGTCATCCCAACTCATACGACCTAATAGCAATATCAGACTTCTTATTTGCTTCTATAACTATTCCGCCATAAGCTTTATCACCGAGTTTATAACTTTGAGCATTTGTTTGTGTTATTAAAATTAATAACAGAATTATTGGCAGTACAAAGTGTTTCATTGGAAAAACTTATTTACATAAAATTAAAACAATTCTTCCATTGTATTAATATTAAGGCTTTCAGCTCTTTGTATCTGTCGAATTAAATTTGGATATTTTTTCTTACAATATTTTTTGTGTAGCTGGTAGTATAATTCCACCTCTTTATATAGGTAGCTGAAATTCTTGTCTAGGTATTGAGAGCCTTATCCTTTTGCAAACTCCACCAACAAGTAGCTCAGTTTGTTAGAGCATCCCGACAGACTGTCGGGAGGGTCGTTGGTTCAAGTCCAACAGGGGGAGCAAGCCGTGGAGAAATCCACGGCTTTTCTATTTGTATTATTC
>JBBSJN010000229.1:0-4451 GCA_038257235.1 Chitinophagales bacterium | reverse complement strand
ATGGGAGCCTCACCTTCATTAAAAGAATATAAGGTCTGGAGTCTGGGTAAAATGAATCTTCACCATGCAGATTCCGGCAGCAATACTAAAAAATTACATACAAGTGATATAATTGATGGCAAAATTTCTGGCTACGCCTATGAACTTAACGAAGCGAATAAGAAGAATCCATTTGCCTTTATTTCAATTCATAATAATGGAGGTACTAAACGACATGCTGTATGGGGATACATTCACTACGGAGACAAATATGAACATGCTAACCGGGAATTAGCAGCCCGTCTTGTAAAAGCAATTTGTGCTGCCACAAAAATGGAAGACAGAGGTGTATTGCTTGATAGTACTACAGGAAGAAACGATTATCGTTGTTCCAAAAGTGGTAAGCTGAGTTTTTACAGTCTTGATGAAAATATTAATAAAGCCCCTTACCGGGTACTTCTGGAAATAGGCGACAATGCTGCCAGTCATGATTTTTTACAAAACCCTGCCAATCAAAAAACAATTGGCGAAGCGATAAAAAAAGAATTATCAGCCTGGCTTACTGAAAAAAGAGTTGCTGATTAGTTCTCAAATTCAGACTCAAAAAATCCTAAATCAGCCAAAATAATACCTGGTGCGGTAAAGTTCATCAGGCTGTTATTAAGATTACATCTCAACTCTTCCCTTGTCTCCTTAAATGAAGACTTAATCATGGAAAGTTTGTAAGAGTTAATCTTGAAAATAGCCAAACGGGCTGTTTGTGATGTAAAGTCATCAACAAGGTAAAACGACTCAGCAATATGTGCCTGATCGTTGTAGAATGGTTGGTTCATACAATCGGATATTGGTTTTAAATAGGACTGGACAGGACTTAGAACGTACAGGCTTTTTTAAAATTGCTTGAAAACCTATATCAAATTGAAAATTACCGATATGCACTTATATAGAAATAAGTAACATGTTGCTTAATCTTATAATAATCATCTATTTATGGGAAATAGTTAATCGTTGCTTTCTTCCTCATCACCAACCTCAACTGGTTCTTCTGGTGGTGTAATGTTCTTAATTATCAACGCAAAATCGCCATTAAAAGCAATGTTATATTGCTGCTGGCGCATCAACGATCTGGTGGTTTCGTCTTCCTGCAATATCTCAATCAGGTCTCTGGCAGGAACCGATTTAACAATGGGGTTTAAACGGCCTTTTACAACATCGACATTAAATGTTACAACAGGCTTGCGCAGCTTCGTTGTTCTTTCAAAATCAATCCTGTTTAGATTAACAGTTTGCTCTGCTTCTACAGATTTTTTTAATAAAATCCGGATAACAGGCAAATATTTCTTCCAGGTGTAAGTATACATTAAATTTGAATTAATTAATCAAAACTGAAGAACAAAGAAAAACAAAGGTCCCATTTTATTTTTACAATTACCCGTTTTTTTGTATATAAATTCAAATAGAGAGTTTATTATTCTGAAAATAGAAATAGTCCCTACTCTTTATAAAGCTGAGCCACAGAAAATTGCCTATCTTCACGATGTTTCAGTTCAAAGTCTTTCAATTAGTAATCTTCTTTACTTCTTTTTTCTTTCAACTGTGCATTTTTAAAAATTAAGCCGGTTTATACACATTTTGGAGAATCTTCAATCTGCACCGGAGCAATAAAACATATTATGACGAACGAACAGATTGAGAAATTTGTATCTCAGCACAACAATCTCGACAAAGCCCCTGTAACAATCAGCTTCAAAGCTAGAACAGCTATTACTGGACTTTTTATTAAAACTGCAGATTATTCTGAATTAAGAGCTAAGAATCTGTGGCGAATTGTAAACGGAGCCAGTATTGAAGAGTATCAAAAATCAAAGGATCTGAATCTTGCCCGTATTTTTAACGGAGTAGAGTTTACAAGACTCAACGTCATCCATTCTTGATTTTATACGCAAAGCTTTAGTTTTTCCAAAGTTTCAAGATAGTGGAAAGAAAAATTTAACTTACCAGATAAATACTTATTAAAGTATGGCATCCGGTGCTAACGATCTTTTTTATTCCAGACTGCCAGTAAATCAAATCCCTCTCAGCGATCTGCTTACAGAGGAACATTTGTTTTTTACTGTTCCGCCCAACTGGCATGTTTTAATTACAGATGTAAAAAAATCAACAGAAGCAGTTACCAATGGTTTGCATGAAACTGTAAATCTTGTGGCAACCGGCAGCATTGTGGCAGTACTCAATATTGCCATGAAAGAAAATCTTACTGTGCCTTATTTTTTTGGTGGCGACGGTGCCACTTTTATTATCCCTCCTTCTATTCTGGATAAAGCAATGATTGCTTTATGTATTCATCAAAAAAATACAGCGGCTAATTATGATATTTTGTTACGGGTTGGCCATGTTCCTATTGAAAATATTTATGCAAGCGGACATCAGCTTAGCATCAGTAAACTGAAATCGGCAGATCAGTTTTCTATACCCATTGTATTAGGTGGAGGACTTTCTTTTGCAGAGAAAATTATTAAAGGAGAAGATTATGCTATTCCGGTTCCTCCGTTAAAAAATGAAATTCTTGACCTAAGCGGAATGCAATGCCGGTGGAACAAAGTGAAACCTCCGCAAAATCTGGATGAAGTCGTAAGCCTGGTTGTAGTTGGTTGCGAAGGAACAAAACAGGCCGAAGTATTTAAAAAAGTTATTGATAAAATTGATGATATCTATGGCCAACCAGAAACCAGAACACCCATTTCTGTTACCCGGCTGAAACTAAAAGCAACCCTAAAGAAAATAAGTGATGAAATGAGAGTGAAAATGGGAAGAAGCCGCCCTTTATTAATTTTCAAAAACTGGATTACTACCCTGCTTGGTACACTTTATTTCAAAACAAAAAGCGGTAAAGATTATTTAATACAGTTAGTTGATTTTTCTGACACCCTTGTAATAGACGGAAAAATAAACACCGTAATATCCGGGACAACGAAACAAAGAGAACTGCTGGAAATAGCTTTAAACGAACTTGAGCAAAATAATGAAATCCAGTATGGACTTTTTGTGAGCAAAGAATCGGTAATGTCATGCTACGTTCACAGTATGGACAAAAATCATGTACACTTTGTAGACGGTTCGGATGGAGGATATACAAAAGCTGCAAGTGTATTAAAAAGCAAACTGGCAACTAATAAATTTTAAACCTGCAATCCCTGCCCATTTTTAACTGTTTGACACATTTTTTGATCTGAATTATGACGTATCTTTATTGAAAATATTGATACCATGTCATTGCTGAATCAAAATAATAAAAAGGGTAAGAAGAAAGACAACAAGAAAAGCACTGCTGCCGGTGGCCAAAATTCAAAATTTATACAAAAAGCAAAATCGACCGGCTTTGTAAGCAAGCAGTCTAACACTGGCTCTCAAAGAGGAAGTTAATTCCTTTGAACTTTCATCTAATTCAAACCAGGTTACTTTCTTTACCTAATGCCGAATCCTGTCAAGAATACTATAGTTCTTTTGAACTAACAGGAGGTTTGCCTCCTTCAGGAACAAAAATCAGTGCTGCGGAATTCATACAATACCTTTTCCCTGTAGGCTTTGGCCCGTCATCAAATACATGACCAAGATGTGAGCCGCTTTTACTATCCACCACTGCCCAACGAACAGAGCCAAAACTTGCATCTTTTAATAGGTTAACAGCATCGGGTGTAATCGGTGCATAGAAACTTGGCCATCCAGTTCCGGAATCGAATTTTGTTTCTGAAGAAAATAAAGGTTGGAGAGTTGCAGCCGAGTAATAAGTTCCTTTCTGATAAAAGTGGTCATACTTTCCTGTGCCTGCTCTTTCTGTTCCTTCCTGCCGCAATATGTAATATTGAGATTCAGTCAACCTTGCTTTCCATTGAGCTTCAGTAAATTTCATCGGATATACCGTTTTGTCAGTAGCCTTCGGGGGATCCGGAAACTTATTCTTATTTGTTTGAGCAGATGTGCAGCCAGTAAATGCTAAAAAGGTAACGATGAGGATGAAATTATTCGCTTTCATAACTTAGTCTTTATATTGTAAACTAACGAAAGAAAAGAGGTTGAAGATTTCATAAGCCTTTAAAAAGATAAACTTATAATTGTTTTAACAGCTAAATGTCCTGTATATGACAAGTTCAGTTATCTTTTCAAGAATCTGTTCGATAATATCTTATCCATCACACCATCTTTCTGATTGCGGCTGATTGGGATATGCTGATTTCCTATCATAATATCATTGCCTTCTATACTATCAATCCTTGCAACTGAAACGATATACGATTTATGAACTTTCATAAATTTTTCAGACGGCAAGTAATCTTCCACTGATTTAAAAGTGAGATAGGTCATATATTTCTTTTCAACTGTATGAATCAATACATAGTTTTGAAGCGCCTCAATATATAATATTTCATCAAATAAAATTTTCACCAATTTATTATCTGCTTTAATAAAAAAGT
>JBBSJN010000228.1:0-4468 GCA_038257235.1 Chitinophagales bacterium | reverse complement strand
GGTGCTTATTATATTGAAAGCAACGGTGAAGCTGTTGTAATTGACCCGCTGCGTGAAGTAGAACCTTATATAAAAAAGGCGGAACGCAATGGTGCCAAAATAAAATATGTTTTAGAAACACACTTTCATGCAGATTTTGTATCAGGACATTTAGACCTGAGTAAAAAGACAGGAGCTCCGATTGTTTACGGACCAAATGCTGCACCAGAATTTGATGCACATATTGCAAAAGATGGCGAAGAGTTGAAAGTTGGAAAACTAACATTGAAAGTTTTACACACTCCCGGCCATACTATGGAAAGCACTTGCTATCTATTAAAAGATGAAAATGGAAAAGAAATTGGTCTTTTCTCCGGCGATACATTATTCATTGGGGATGTAGGAAGACCGGACCTGGCACAAAAAATGGCGACTGATTTAACCCAGGAAAAATTAGCAGGTTATTTATTTGATTCGTTACGTAACAAAATAATGCCTTTACCGGATGATATTATTGTTTATCCAGCCCATGGTGCAGGAAGTGCCTGTGGTAAAAACATGAGTAAAGAAACCACCGATACCTTAGGCCATCAGAAAGAAACTAATTATGCGTTGCGGGCAAATATGACCAAAGAGGAATTCATTAAAGAAGTAACTACAGGTTTGGTAGCTCCCCCAGCCTATTTCCCGCTGAATGTAAGGCTGAATATGCAAGGTTATGAAAGCATTGATAAAGTATTGGAAAGAGGTCAGCATGCATTAAGCCCCGAAGCATTTGAAACAGCTGCAAATGAAACCGGTGCCTTGATCTTAGATACAAGAGATCCGCAAACATTTGCCAAAGGATTTGTTCCTAATTCCATTAATATAGGAATTGATGGAAGCTTTGCACCCTGGGTTGGCGCCATGATTCCAGACATCAAACAAGAAATATTGTTAGTAACAGATGAAGCCCGGGAAGAGGAAGTGATCACCAGGTTGGCAAGAGTTGGTTATGACTACACCATTGGTTATTTGAAAGGCGGATTTAACGAATGGGAAAAAGCAGGAAAAGAAGTTGATCATATTACATCAATCAGCGCTGATGAATTAGCGACAATCATGAGTGAAGAAAAAGTGGAAGTGCTGGATGTACGTAAAGAAAGTGAATATCAAAGCGAACATATAAAAGATGCAAAGAATACGCCGCTTGATTTTATTAATGATAGTATGACACAAATAGATAAAGACAAACCCTACTATGTGCATTGTGCAGGTGGTTATCGTTCCATGATCTTCACTTCAATTCTTCGGGCAAGAGGATATGATAAATTGATTGATGTAAAAGGTGGATTTAAAGCAATTAAAGAATCAGAAAAATTTCCTTTGACGGATTATGTTTGTCCAACCACCCTATTATAATTAATTAAGAAACAAAAATCAACGAATGAGCTTTATTGACTGGCTTAAACAGCCCTGGCCTTGGTATGTGGCCGGACCTTTGATTGGATTAACTGTACCCCTATTATTATTACTTGGCAACAAAACGTTTGGCATTTCATCGTCACTGCGGCATGTTTGTGCTGCCTGTTTACCGGCAAAAATTCCTTTTTTTCAATACAACTGGAAAAAAGAAATATGGAATTTATTTTTTGTAGGGGGTGTTTTATTGGGTGGATTTATTGCGGCACAGGTATTTGCAAATCCCGAGGCAATAAAAATAAATCCTGCAATAACAGCTCAAATGGCAGCGGTAGGAATAACAGATACAAATGCAATGGTGCCTTCAGATTTGTTCAACTGGCCTGCATTACTTACATTAAAAGGTCTTATCATGATGATAGGTGGCGGATTTCTTGTAGGGTTTGGTACAAGATATGCCGGAGGATGTACCAGCGGACATGCCATAATGGGATTAAGTAATCTTCAGTTTCCGTCATTGGTTGCCACCTGCTGCTTTATGGTCGGTGGATTTATTATGACCAACCTTATTCTTCCTACAATTTTAAAATTATAATATGCCCATTGATACAAATACAGATTTTGAAGTTCGTTCTGAGAACGCAATGTGTGTCAATCACTCTGCATTGGACAAACCACTTGCTTCAAACATCAAATACATTTTCGCAGGTATTGTCTTCGGAATTTTCCTGGTTAAATCTGAAGTGATCTCCTGGTTTCGCATCCAGGAAATGTTTCAACTGAAAAGTTTCCATATGTATGGTGTGATTGGCTCTGCGGTTGTTGTAGGCATCATTAGTGTTTTGATAATTAAACGATTCAAAGTAAAATCAATGGAAGGCGAACAAATAAAATTAGAACCGAAGAAATTCAATAAAGGCCAGATCTATGGCGGTTTAACATTTGGTTTAGGCTGGGCAATTACCGGCGCCTGTCCGGGTCCCTTATTTGCACAGATAGGAACAGGTGCAACTGTGATCATCATTACATTGTTAAGTGCAATTGGGGGGACATGGGTATACGGAAGATTCAGGGAAAAACTGCCGCATTGATCTTTAACAACCGACTTCTCTTTAAATAGTTAGAATTGAAATTAAAAAATGCCAGAAATAGCTGGCCTTTTTTTATTATTAAGAATTTGTTTCTTTTGTAATCATCTTTTCTTCAATAATTTGTTTTAAAACATGTTTAGGCAAAACACCCGGTTGCATCATTGGTTCACCATCTGCACCAATAAAAAGTAGTGTCGGAATACTTTGAATACCAAATACGGCAGATAATTCCTGTTCCGCATCTGTATCCACTTTATAAATAACAATCTTTCCTTGATATTCATCTGAAAGTTCTTCCAGTAAAGGTGCAATCATTTTGCAAGGGCCGCACCAGTCAGCATAAAAATCAATTATCGCTGGCAACTCACCCAGATATTTCCAATCTTTTTCTTTTTCATAATTAAAGATTTTATCCTTGAAATCCTGAGTTGTCATTTTCTGAGTTGCCATATTTCGAATTTAGAAGTATAAAAATAAGTAGTTATTAAATATTCCTTTGTGATGACAATCACAGAATAAATCTGGATTAATAAGTTTTATTACGGTTATTAACCTGATAAGAATCATATGAATAAAACCAGTTGCTGTGACAATAGTCACTCATAAGCAGCAACAACTGAAATACTTTAGCAATATAAAATAATAAAGTATGATACATAATTATCAAATAGTAATTATAGGCGGGGGCAATGCCGGAATTTCAACAGCATCTCAATTACTGAGAAAAAACAAAAAGTTAGATATAGCAATAATCGAACCTTCAGAAAAACATTATTATCAACCTGCATGGACATTAGTAGGTGCTGGTGTATTTGATATTAATAAAACAAGACGTACTGAAGCATCCGTTATGCCAAAACAAGCAAAATGGATTAAACAAAAAGTTGTTTCGTTTCAACCAGAAGAAAATACTGTAACACTTGACAATAATGAAAAAGTAAGTTACCAGTATTTAATCGTGGCTCCTGGTATCCAATTAAACTGGAATGAAATAAAAGGATTAAAAGAAACTTTAGGGAAAAACGGAGTTTGCTCAAATTATAGTTTTGACCAGGCCCCTTATACCTGGGAGTGCATCAAAAATTTTAATGGAGGCAAAGCATTATTCACTAATCCAAATACCCCGGTAAAATGCGGTGGTGCACCACATAAGATTATGTGGCTTGCTGCTGATTATTTTAAAAAGCACAATGTCTTTAAAAAAGCAACCATCCAATATTGGAGCGGTGGTACCCGTTTATTTGGAGTTGATAAATATGAAAAGACATTACAAAAAGTGGCTGACAGAGATAATGTAGAAATGCATTTCTTTACCAAACTGGTAGAAATAGATGGTCCAAATAAGAAAGCAAAATTTGTAGGTATTGGAGAGAAAAATAAAGACCAGGTATACGATGTTGATTTTGATATCATCCATGTTACCCCACCACAAAGTGCTCCCGATTTTATAAAAACCAGTCCTTTAGCTAATGAAGCCGGCTGGGTAGATGTTGATAAGTTCACTTTACAACATTTGCACTATAAAAATATTTTCTCATTGGGTGATGCTTCCTCTTTGCCTACATCAAGAACCGGTGCAGCCATCAGAAAGCAGGCTCCGGTACTAATTAAAAATTTGCTGGCTGTAATGGAAGGAAATGAACTGAATGAAAAATATAATGGATATACCAGTTGCCCGGTTGTAACTGGTTATGGCAAATTAGTACTATGTGAGTTTGATTATAATAATCAGCCTACTGAAACTTTCCCGTTTGATCAGAGCAAAGAAAGGTGGAGTATGTATCAACTGAAGAAAAAGGTTCTACCCTGGTTATATTGGAATAAAATCCTACCTGGAAAAATGTGAGCACATTTACACTTCTCCTGAATTAGTAAATCAAGATGATTAATTTTACATTTCTAAACAAATGAAAAACTGGATATTAAATAACAAGTTATTGATCGCAGGTATTATTATCGGCTCCATCGGAGGATATTTTTATTGGCAGCAAATAGGT
>JBBSJN010000227.1:0-4475 GCA_038257235.1 Chitinophagales bacterium | reverse complement strand
GAACAAATTATTTATTTATCGTTATTTGCAGGATGCAACTGATTGAAGTTACAAGCCCACAACTTGCCAAAGAGTTTATACAAGTAAATGTAATCATCAACAAGGAGAACCCTGATTATATAAGGCCTTTGGACAAGGATGTGAATGAAGTATTCGATCCAAAAAAAAACAAAGCTTTTAGGTTTGGAGAAGTTAAAAGATGGGTTTTAAAAGATGATGCTTCGGCAGGCTCAGCAGGAAAACTGATTGGGCGGATTGCAGCATTTACCAACAAAAAATATAAGAACAAAGGCGATGATGTGCCGGTTGGCGGCACAGGTTTTTTTGATTGCATCAATGACCAACAAGCAGCTGATATGTTATTTGATGTTGCAAAACACTGGTTGTTACAAAAAGGAATGCAGGCAATGGATGGCCCCATCAATTTTGGCGAAAGGGACAGATGGTGGGGTTTAATAGTAGAAGGATTTCAGTCGCCATTGTATTGTATGAATTATGCCCAACCCTATTATAAGGAGTTGTTTGAAACTTATGGATTTAAAGAATTTTATGGACAATCTTGTTATGGATTGGACCCGAGAAAAGAAGTGAGCAATAAAATTATGGAACGCCATGCAAAGTTGGCTGCAGACCCAAATTATTCTTCCGGTTATATTGATAAAAACAAGCTGGAAAAGTTTGCAGAAGATTTTGTAATTGTTTACAATAAAGCCTGGGCAGGGCATGGCGGATTAAAAGAATTGAAAAAAGAGCAGGTGCTCCTGATGTTTAAAAAGATGAAACCGGTGATGGATGAAAAGATTATCTGGTATGTGTATTATAAGAATGAACCGATAGCCATTTTTGTTAACCTTCCCGATCTGAATCAATGGTTTAAATACCTGAATGGAAAATTTGATCTGTTTCATAAATTAAAATTTCTTTGGATAAAAAAAACGAAAAAAAATCATCGTTTTACCGGATTGGTTTTTGGAATTGTGCCGGAGTTTCAAGGTAAAGGCGTAGATGCCTATATTATCAATGAATCTAAAATGGTTATTCAACCACTGAACAGGTATACCGATTATGAAATGCAATGGATTGGCGAATTCAATCCCAAAATGATAAACGTAGTAGAATCTTTTGGAGACACATACCGTTCCCGAAGGTTGATCACCTATCGTTATTTATTCGACAGAACTAAAGAATTTAAGCCCCATCCGATTTTACATTAAAGATGCACCAAACCCCTAAAGGGACTTACAAAGACTTATTAACATACAGTTATTCCTATGGCCTAAAAATCTGTTCTTTCTTATCTTGCAACTTCTTCTTTAGGGTTTTATTATTCCCCTTCAGGGGATATGGGCATGGAAAAATTTATTGTATCAGCCAGAAAATACAGACCACAAACTTTTGACACCGTCGTAGGGCAATCGCATATTACTACTACACTAAAGAATGCAATCAAACATGAGCAACTGGCACATGCTTTTTTATTCTGCGGACCAAGAGGTGTTGGCAAAACAACCTGCGCAAGAATTTTAGCCAAGACTATAAATTGCGAAAATCAAACGAAAGAAGGAGAAGCCTGCGATAAATGTTCAAGCTGCACTTCTTTTAATGAAGGTGGATCCATGAATTATTTTGAACTGGATGGAGCTTCCAATAATTCAGTTGATGATATAAGAGAATTAGTTACACAGGTGCGGTTTGTTCCGCAATCAGGTAAATATAAAGTGTATGTAATTGATGAGGTGCATATGTTAAGTTCAGCTGCCTTCAATGCTTTTTTGAAAACGCTGGAAGAACCTCCGCCGTATGTTATTTTCATTCTGGCAACTACGGAGAAACATAAAATTCTGCCAACCATATTAAGCCGTTGCCAAATTTTCGATTTCAAAAGAATCACAACTAATGATACGGTAGAACATTTAGAATCTATTTGTGCAAAAGAAAAGATAAAGGCAGAACAAGCCGCTTTGCAGGTTATTGCTCAAAAAAGTGAAGGCTGTTTAAGAGATGCATTGAGCATTCTTGATAAAATTGTCAGTTTTACAAATGGTGAACTAAATTATGCCAACACCTTAGAGCATTTGAATATCCTGGATGCAGAATGTTATTTCAAATTACTGGAATGTATGCAGCAACAGGATCTTGCTGGTGCATTGCTGCAATATGACGATATCAACCGAAAAGGTTTTGAAGGCGATCTGGTATTGAATGGTTTTGCAGAATTTATCCGTAACCTGTTAGTCTGTAAAGATGAGAAAGCGGCGATACTCTTAGATGTCGTTGAAAGCTTTAAAGAAAAATACATTGATACAGCAAAACAAGTTGCACCTGCATTATTAATAAGTGCACTAAATATTTTGAACTCCGCTGAAATAAATTATAAAGCTGCAAGAAATAAACGATTGCATGTAGAACTGGCATTGATAAAACTTTGTTATCTGCAACAGGCAATTGAAGTAACAGCAAACGGTAGCTCCATTTCAAAAAAAAAAGTAATTGAGCCAGCAAAATCAGTTGCTTTCCGGCAGATAAAACCATTTGCTGTTAAGCCAACTGTTGACAAACCGTCTGCAAATAAAAAAGCAATTGTTACCGAAGAAGCAAAACTGATTATAGAAACTCCCGGAATTAAAGAGCATGTAGTACACGAAGAAAATACCGACGATGCTTATGGTTCGTCAAAAAAAGAAATTAAACAACCGGCCGGCAGAAGTAAAATAGCGGCGCTGGATAAAATCCGTAATCAGTACAAGGAAAATGGAAACAATGAGAATGGAAACACCAATCATTCCTTAAAAAAAGAAAAGCTTGAAAAAGCCTGGGCTGAATATGTTATAAAATTAAAAGCAGATAAAAATCCGGCAGCACAACCTTTTGATCTGGCTATATTACGCATCAAAGATGAAAACTCTTTTGAAGCTGTTATAGCAAATACTATTGAAAAGCAATTCATAGAGCAAGACAGAAATCATTTATTTGCTTTTCTGCAGGATAAATTACAAAACAGGCTATTACAGTTTAGTGTAATCGTTGAAGAAAACACAGATAACCGGCCCGAAATAGAGCTTACCCTTTCATCGAAAGAACAGTTTCAGAAAATGGCGGAGCTATATCCAATGGTTTGGGAGTTGAAAGAAAGGCTGAAATTGGATCTTGACTATTAATCAACCCCTCTATCACCTTCCTGCCGGTAGGCAGGTTCATCATTTTGCCTTAATTTCGGCAAAAATTCATAGGGAATGGCCGATAAGATATTAATGCCCCGATTAAGCGACACCATGACTGAAGGTGTGATTGCCGCCTGGCATAAAAAAGTTGGAGATACAGTAAAAAAAGGTGACCTGCTGGCTGAAATTGAAACAGATAAAGCCACCATGGAGCTCGAAAGTTATAAAGATGGAACATTATTACATCTTGGTGGTGATAAAGGTGCTAAAATTCAGGTAGATGAATTGCTGGCTATAGTAGGTAAAGAAGGGGAAGATATTTCTTCGCTTATTTCATCCTCATCCTCTTCAACAAAAGAAGAAACGAAAGCCGGACAACCTGCAGCCAAAAAAGAAAAAGAGCAAACCGACGAAACAAAAGAACAGCCCGACCAAACAAAAGAACAGCCCAACCAAACTAAAGAACAAACCGACGAAACAAAAGAACAGCCCAACCAAACTAAAGAACAAACCAAGGAAACTAAAAAACAACCCGCTATAGATATTTCCAAAATGCCTGCCTCGTCGGCAGACAGGGATGAAGTAGTACTGATGCCAAGACTTAGTGACACTATGGAAGAAGGTGTAATTGCAGCATGGCATAAAAATGTGGGCGACACTGTAAAAAAAGGCGATGTATTAGCCGATATAGAAACAGATAAAGCAACGCTGGAACTGGAAAGTTATAAGAATGGAACATTGCTACATGTTGGCGCCGAAAAAGGAGAAAAAATTCCTGTTAACGGTCTTCTTTGCATAATTGGCGAAAAAGGAAAAGTAGATGTGGATGCAATTGTTGCAGCCATAAAAGGTGAAGGAAAAATAAGTCCAACGTCCAACGAGAATAATCCAAAGACTGAAACTGAGAATTTAAAAGAATCTACACAACCGCAAACGACCTTTGTACAAACAGATGCTGACACCCCTTTAGGGAATGGGGGCAACGGAAGAGTAAAAGCATCGCCTCTTGCAAAAAAATTAGCTACTGAAAAAGGGATCGACATTGCTGCCGTCAATGGCACAGGTGATGGGGGCAGAATTACAAAAGCAGATATCGATAACTATAAAGCATCTTCTCCAGCTAAATCATCTGCTACAAGTGCAGCGGCTCCCATATTTACAGGAAGTACTGAAGAAGGATTTACTGATATTCCTAATTCTCAAATACGCAATATTATTGCAAAGCGTTTGGGTGAAAGCAAATTCAGTGCTCCGCATTTCTATCTTACGATGGAAATCAATATGGACAATGCAATGGCTGCAAGAGTTCAGTTG
>JBBSJN010000226.1:0-4488 GCA_038257235.1 Chitinophagales bacterium | reverse complement strand
TTCGTAATCCCGAACTCCCAAAAGTTTGTTCCCATCATCATAGCTGTACACCAGCTCGTCTATCCCGATTCTTGCCCGCCTTAAAATTTCCCGTTGTTTTTCAATTAATATTGGTTTTCTGCTACTTAGGAAATTGTTTGGGAGAAAACAAACATCTGATACATTATCATCCTCTTTTATTATTTAATCTCAGCCATTATTTTCCATTTTGAACTGGTTCGCTCATTTCTTATTTTAAACGCAAGCTTGGTTACTCCTCTTAATGATAGCTCCATTGTTTTTCTTTCACTGGTAGATACCATGTTCGTAGTAAATAAAACCTTTCCGCTTCTGTCTTCTATTATCAATTCATCCGGTTCTTTGTAAAACTCATAACTCAGCTTTAGCTCTGTTTCATAGCCCGATAAAAGGATTTCTTTTACCTGACTGCCTGTACCAGTAAAGTCTTCGGTTACTTCTTTGTAAAAAGTAATAGAGTCATTTTCAGAATTGTTTCTTTCATACTTTTCACATAATAATTGCTTTCCCTCTTTATTGCAAAGTTCTATTTCGTTTTCTGTTAGTTCCTTTAAATAAAATTTCAACTCTTTCGATTTCCCATAAACCTCACTAAAATCAGTCCATTCTTCCAAAATACTTCTTTCTGTAAAAACCAAGTCCTTTGTAGAAGTGTCGTAATCCCAAATACCCTTTTCACTAATTGCAGTATAAGCACCATCAATTCTAATATCATTGCTTTTTAATTCACCTGTGAGTTCAAATGAACCTATATCGGCGCTATTTGGATTATAAACGAAATATTTATGGTCTGACCTAAGTATAATTAAATCATTGAACTCACAGACATCGCATGACCGAAACCAACTTCCAACCAGGTTTTCTTTTATTGGCTGAGAGCATGCACTGTTGTATATCAAAAGGGTTGATAAAATTATTTTATACATTAATTTCATTGATTCAATTTTTTAACGTTCAAAAAAATAAGGAGTTGGATTTATGCGGGCCTTGTCTAATTTCATTTGCACATGAACATGAGGACCCACATTAGTAGGATAACCTAAACTTTGCAAATTAACGGATTGACCAATTACATCACCCCCAGATATATTCCTCCAACCCCCTTCCACCGGGCCAACATATAATATTTCAAGTTTATTAAAACCAAGATTTGCATCTGTTGGAATTATTACTATAGTTGGAATAGTTATGCCCTTACTATTCACAAAGGACGAATTAATTGCGCTACCAGAAACAGGTGAAATTATGTCTTGCCCATCTATACTCTGTAAATCTAATCCATAATGTTGTCGGCTTCCTCTCGGCGCCCCATAATGTCCCTTTCCCCCCGCATCATTTCTAATACCGAGCCCAGTAGGATTAACTAATAGATCTTGCCCCTCCTCCCCATCCCCCCGGGTTTGAGCAGAGCTAGATTGTAAGGCCACACCACTTCCACCGTGATCAATAGTAGCAGCAATTGCAGATGCGGCATTTCCTGCATCATTTACATCTGCGTGATATTGGGTTTCCAATATGTTTCCCTTCTTGTCAACAGTATTCACATCGAAGCCCCCACTAGTTTCAAAACTCCCAGTAGAGGTATTTGAATCCACATTGGCAAAACCCCCAACCCCAGGCATCATCCCATCAGGGTCAATAAAATACACAGGATTATCAAAAGCATAATTGTACGGCGAGTGCCTGCGCATCGCCTCTGCCAATGGGTCCATGTTCATCCACCTGCCAAGGGCAGGGTCGTAATTTCTCATCCCAAAATCGTACATTTCCAATCCCAGTTCGCTTTGCAGTTCCTTCCCCCCAAACTTGTATTTATAGCTGTCCCCCGTAAGCGGGGTAACGGGCGTAAGGGTTATGGTGTTCGGCAGGCTCACCTCGAATACCTCGTGCTTTGCATTGTACCCCTTGTGCTTCAGCCCAAAAGGGTAGTAATGGTCCTCTTCAAGTATTGCCAGTTGCCCCGTTTGCGGGTCCTTGGAGTACCTTAACCTTATGTTGCCCAAATGATCAGTATAGTTGAAAACATAGTTGTAAACGGTGGTGTTGCCCCCGCCCGCGCTTGCGTTGCTCGTGGCCTTCACGTAGCCTTCGGCGGTGGGGAAATGGTCCAGCGCATTGTTGGTATATTGGAACCCTCCACGGTAGTCCGTTATGCTTATGCCGTCTCCCTCGTTCACCTTTTTTTGCAGTTTTGTGCCGGTGGCCCCATAAAGGTACTCAATAGTGCCGAGGCTGCCAAAGCTGATCTCGGTGGGCAGGTTCAGGTGGTTGTAGACCACCCCTTCAATATCCTTGTTCCTGTCCCGGGTCATGTTCCCAAAGTTGTCGTACTCAAAATCATCCACCAAGGGATTGGTATGCCCGTCGTTGAAGCCCGCCGAGAACATTTCGTAATCCCGTACGCCAAGCAGTTTGTTGCCATCGTCATAGCTGTACACTAGCTCGTCTATCCCGATGACGGAGTTGGCAATGTCCTGCTCCCCGTTGCGCTGCAGGGTAAGGATGTTCCCGTTGGTGTCGTAGGTCAGGTGCTCGTTATAGGAATTTGTCAAGGGAACGGCTGTGTTGGGCACTTGGTACCAGGCATCCAACAAGCGGTTTTGGTAATCGTATGTATGCCCGTACTTTCGCTTTATGTTGTCGCTGGAGGTGCGCCAGAAGGTCTCCGCGATGTTGCCGTTGAACAAAGGTGATACCGCGCCATTAATGTTGTTCTCTACAATGTTGTAGTTCAGCTTGAAGGCGAACAGGTCCACGGGCGCGCCCGCCACGGCAAGGTTGGCAACGTTGTTGATATCCGTGAGCCAGCCCCGCACGTTGTATTTATGGTCCACGTTTTGGAAAGAGGTGGATCCTGTTATGTCCGTGCCCCCCACCTTTTTCGACTCCAACCTGCCCAGGGCATCGTAGGTGTTCTTGGCCATCAGTTGTGTGGGCAGGCTGCCGATTTTATGGGTGTGGGTCAATGGGCGTTCGCGGGCATCATAGGTAAAAGCATCCTTCACTGTAACGGGCTGCATGGTCCCGTCCTTACGATGCTGGGTTTGGGCGTAAACTGGGTTGCCAATAAAATTGAACTTGGTATCCACTTGGGTATAACCGCTATAATAATCATCAGTGCGCATCCGTACCGGCCTGGCCTTGTTGTCGTAGACCATTTCATTCAAAACACCCATTTTTTTTTCTTTTTGTCAACCTTAGCATCTGTCCTCCCGGATAATAATATTCGTAGGTAAACTCTTTTCCCTCTATAGCGTCAAATATCTTCTTATACTTTTTTTTGTTCGTATTATAGACTTTCAAAATAAAAAAATAATGTTCAAACCATTCTTTTTTTAATTCTATTTCATAATCATAATGATGCTCATCCGTATTACAGTATTCGCTATAGTTAAAACTTAAAGCAAATGATTTGGTATCCTCGGATAGTATTTCTCTATAATCCACTTCATTCAAGGATAAATTTCCTGGATAATAATTTGTTTTCACTCTTTCTGAGTTACCACTTTCTTTGTATATGATTATTTGTGTATTATATATGTTGCCACCGACAATACTTTCATCAACAGAAATTATAAAATTCAAATTTTTTACTTCTTGGGCGGTAAAGTTGAAACTTATTAAAAACCCTACTAAAAAAATTAATGTCTTCATCTAATTACTATTTATAATTCTTTGTACGGCCTTCGTAGTAAGCTGAATACTAGGGGTTGTGGAACTTCCTCTAAAAATCGAAATAACATTTCCGGGTTGGCTTATATTTATCCGCCGATTGTTATTTATGGCTGTTGCCTGTCCCGAAGGACTAACAATAATATTTGTGCCATAATGTCCAAAAGTCCCGATATCAATGCCCGAAGGCTGTGAATTGTGGCTATATATTTGACCATTTTGCAACATTGTCCCCGTCAAGTGCGAATGTATTGTAACCTCTACATCTGATAAAGTAGTCCCTGCGGGTAAATTGGGTAGTTTCTCATCGGCCTGCAGTTCATTACTCCCGTTAATAAACCCAGCATCTCCAGAAGCACCTCTTATTACAGTGCCATCTTTCATCACTAATGAAGATTCACCGTGTAAACCGCCATTGGGATCTTTTGGAGTTTTTGCTTCTGTACGATCTAAAACGTCCAAAGATTCCACTAAGGCCGCATCACTTGGCAATATTTCTGCTGAACTAACACCACTTACCTGTGTGGTTCCCCCTTTTTTATCCGTCCGATTTATTTCTCTTGCTTCAGAACTATTTCCTACAACATATTTTTTACCATCCTTAATACCATCTGTTCCTATTTTTGCTCCGCTTTTATTAAAGAAATCTCCCGTTGGGCCCCCACTACTTTCAAAACTCCCAGTAGAGGTATTTGAATCCACATTGGCAAAACCCCCAACCCCAGGCATCATCCCATCAGGACCTGGCGCCAAAATAATAGGTGTTGATATCAAATTCATTTTGGTACTCCTTGCCCC
>JBBSJN010000225.1:0-4505 GCA_038257235.1 Chitinophagales bacterium | reverse complement strand
CCTCCACATAAAAATCTTGGAGCTCTTTTTATTAAAGCTTATAAGATAGCAATGGGAGAAGTGGAAGAAGCTGAAGATGATAAACGGGCTTTTTAATCGCTTTCTTCTTTCTACATTTGCTGCCAGTCTTTCATTGTACAATAATTATTTTAACTTTAGCAATTGTCTTCAACAACCAGCAAGAGTTTTTTTGATTTCACTTTGCTACGCAGGGTTTTTCAATATGCAGTACCGTATAAGAAAAAGTTTTACTTGTCGGTAGCATTAGCGATTCTGTTGGCCTTGTTTACACCGGTACGTCCGCTGTTAATCCAATTAACGGTAAATAAATATATCGCCAATGCACTGGCAGATATGGTTGTAAAAATTACAATTATACAAATTGGTCTGATTGTGATTGAAACAGCTATGCGGTTTCTGTTTTCCTTTACTACTGCTTTACTGGGCCAGTCGGTAGTAAAAGATCTTCGGGTCAATGCTTTTAAGAAAATTCTTAATCTTAATCTTTCGCAATTTGACAAGACACCAATCGGCACACTAACCACAAGGACGGTCAATGACATAGAATCTATCAATGATATTTTTTCGGATGGCCTGGTTCCCATTATTGCTGATCTGCTTTCAATAGTTTGTGTGCTTGGATTTATGTTTTGGAGCGACTGGCAATTAACATTGATAGCATTGATTCCATTCCCGATAATTCTTATTGCTACTTATTATTTTAAGGAAAGTATCAAGAGGTCATTTATAAAAGTGCGGAATGCTGTTGCAAATCTGAATGCATTTGTGCAGGAGCATTTAACAGGTATGTTTATCGTTCAGGCTTTTGCATCGGAAGAAAGGGAGTTTAACAAGTTTAATAAAATTAATAAGGAACATCGTAATGCCAATATCAAAGCCATTTTCGCTTATTCTGTTTTCTTTCCGGTTGTAGAAATCATTCTTGCTGTTTCTATTGGTTTGATTGTTTGGTATGGAGCAGGCCAAAAAGCAGAAGCCGGAACAATCATTTCTTTTATTCTTTGCTTGAATTTACTCTTTCGTCCGCTTCGTGTAATTGCAGATAAGTTCAATGTATTGCAGATGGGCATTATTGCCAGCGAAAGGGTTTTTAAAGTAATGGATATTGATGATGTGGCAGATGATAACGGTACATATGCACCGGAAACAGTGAAAGGCAAGATTGAATTTGATAAAGTGAGCTTTGCTTACGTAGATGATAACTATGTGCTGAAGGATATTTCTTTTAAAGCAAATCCTGGAGAAACAATTGCCATTGTCGGCCACACCGGCAGTGGTAAGAGTACAATTGTAAGTTTATTGAATCGTTTGTATCATATTCAAAAGGGTGCTATTAAAGTAGATGATGTTGATATAAAAGATTTCAAACTGGAATCGCTTCGTAAAAATGTAGGTGTGGTATTGCAGGATGTATTTTTATTCTCCGGTTCGGTAATAGATAATATTACCTTGAGAAATCCAGATATTTCCAGAGAGAAAGTAATTGAAGCTGCAAAACTGATTGATATGCATGATTTCATCATGCGTTTACCAGGTGGTTATGATTATAATGTAATGGAAAGAGGAGCTACTTTGTCGTTAGGCCAGCGGCAGTTGTTATCTTTTATCAGGGCAATGCTATATAAGCCATCCATTCTTATTCTGGATGAAGCCACTTCTTCTGTAGATACCGAAAGTGAACGGTTAATTCAGCATGCTATTGATACGTTAATAGAAGGAAGAACGTCTATTGTTATCGCTCATCGTCTTTCCACCATCCGCAAAGCCAGTAAGATAATTGTACTTGACAAAGGTGAAATCAAAGAAATGGGTACTCATGATGAGTTGTTGCAAAAAGGTGGTTTTTATAGCCGTTTGCATGATCTGCAGTTTGAAAAGAATACGATAAAATAAACTCAACTTATTAATGATATTACCCTGGTTTTCAGCAGGAATGGGTACGTTCTTAATACCTTTCTAATATAGCAGGTTTGTTTTTCTTGTAATTCAATAAATTCCTTTCATTCAAGACTGCTTTTCACCTCTGCATCCTTATCTTTGCGCCAAATTTCGGGATAGGTATGGTAGTACAACGTTTCAAATCCTTTACTGTAGCGGTTTTCAGCCTTTTTTTCTTATTAATTTCCGTGTCGGCTTTTGCTGAAGGCGGAGAGGGTGAAGGTGGAGGCGAAAAGAAAGAAGGATTTAATGCTGCCAAAGTGATTTTTGGCCACGTCTTGAACAGTCATGAGTTTCACTTTATGGATATTGGCGATAAACCAGTTACAATTCCGTTACCTATAATATTGTACTCTCCGCAGAAAGGATTTACTTCTTTCATGTCTTCCAAATTTGAGCATGGTCATCATGATTACCAGAGATATCGTATGCTGAATGAGCATACCATTCAAGAAATGAAGCTTGATCCCAAGCAATTTTCCGAAGGTGATATTGTAGCGGTAGATGCAAGTGGAAATTTAGAAGCTTCAGTTAAGATTTACGATTTATCACTTACCCGTAATGTGGTGCAGATGTTTTTAGCATTGATCATTTTTGTCTGGATCATGCTGCGCATTGCAAAAAGATATAAAAGTGGTGTGGGTGTAACTTCCGCACCAAAAGGTTCGCAGAGTTTGCTGGAGCCTGTTATAGAATTTGTGAGAGATGAAGTGGCCAAACCAAATCTTGGTCATAAATACGAGAAGTACCTGCCTTATTTATTAACACTGTTCTTTTTCATTCTTATCAATAATATTTTCGGATTGATTCCGGGTTCTGCTAATGTAACCGGCAATATTGCTTTCACTTTGGTGTTGGGTGTAATCTCTTTTGTAGTGATTATGTTTAGTACCAACAAACATTATTGGGGGCATATTTTCAATCCACCGGGAGTACCATTGGGAGTTAAATTCATTTTGGTGCCGGTAGAGTTTTTGAGTGTTTTCATTAAGCCGTTTGCCTTGATCATTCGTCTTTTTGCTAACATGGTGGCTGGGCATATAATCATAATTTGTCTTATTTCTCTGATTTTCATTTTCGGACAATTAAATCCTTTTGCTGGTTGGGGAGCATCGCCTTTGGCAGTTGGATTTACCATCTTCATTTATTTCATCGAAGTATTGGTGGCGTTTATTCAGGCATTCATTTTTGCTATGTTGACGGCAGTATTTATCGGCCAGGCATTGGAGGGTGAGCATCATGATGATGAACATGTGCATGATGACGCAGTAGTGGTTTAAATTGAGTATTGTTTTTTTTAATATATAAAAAGTAGAAAAATGGATTTATTGAATGTGATTCTGTTGGAAGCTACCGCTAACGCAGGTGGTGCAATAGGAGCAGGTCTTGCTGCAATCGGTGCTGGTATCGGTATCGGATTGATTGGTAAAGGCGCTGTAGAAGCTATTGCCCGTCAGCCAGAAGCATCTAACGATATCCGTGCAAACATGATCTTGACAGCTGCCCTTGTAGAGGGTGCTGCGCTGTTTGCCATTATCGTAGGCTTCCTTGCAATGGTTTTATAATCATTGCCACAAAAAAATTACTGCATCCAAAGCACAGGGCGGAGGGTGCAGTATTTAAAACCCCCATCCCCCGTCCGACCGATTCATCCGGTCGGTACTAAAGGGGAGTTTGGGAAAGTTCTTAAAAATGAGAAATATTATGTAACCAGCTTTGGTATTATAGTCATTGCCGGTTGCAAGTTTATCCTGAGGTAACGAGGGATACTCTTGTACATTCTGTAATCTATAAAGCATTTGCGAAGAGTATTATAGAAATAGCAATCCCCCAAAAGCTATTTAGTACAATAAAGATTTTTAACCCCCCTTTAGGGGATGGGGGTAATTGATTTTATATGAAACTTCTTACTCCCGAATTTGGTTTGCTTATCTGGACCTTAGTGGCCTTCCTCGTTGTTTTCTTTATTTTAAAAAAGAAGGCATGGCCTGCAATCATGAAAGGTCTTCGTGACCGTGAAAACACTATTACGGAATCGTTGGCAACTGCACAGAAAGTAAAAGAAGAAATGAAGCAGATGAAAAGTGAAAACGAAGCATTGCTTGCTTCTGCCCGGGAAGAAAGAGCCATGATGCTGAAAGAAGCAAGAGAGACAAAAGAGAAAATGATTAGTGATGCAAAAGAACTTGCAAAGACTGAAGCCAATAAAATTATTTTAGAAGCACAAGCTGCTATTGAAACACAAAAGATGAGTGCAATGATTGATGTAAAGAACCAGGTAGGAAAACTGGTAATTGAAGTAAGTGAAAAAGTGCTGAGAAAAGAATTAGGAAATAAAGAAGCCCAGGAAGCTCATATAAAAGGGCTTGTTGACGGAGTTAAGTTGAATTAATTAAAGAATTGAAATGCCAAACCCACGTTTAGCAACACGATACGCCAAAGCATTACTTGATCTTGCTGTTGAAAAAGGACAGTTAGAACAGGTGTATGCAGATATGCAATGGATAAAAGCAGTTTGCAAAAGCAACCGTGACTTTGTAAATCTT
>JBBSJN010000224.1:0-4545 GCA_038257235.1 Chitinophagales bacterium | reverse complement strand
TTTTTGCAGTCCTAAAAAACAATGACCTGTTTTGAGGGAATAAAAATAAAAAGTTCTTTGTATTTTTTATAATTACCAGCGGAAGTAGCTCATTTGGTAGAGCGGTAGCCTTCCAAGCTTCAGGTGGCCGGTTCGAGCCCGGTCTTCCGCTCAAAAAAGTCACAGTAGTCAAATGAGTCAAATAATTACGGGTTTGCCCATTTTACTAGTTTGACGCACTGACTTCAATGACTCAAAAAGCCGTTGTAGCTCAGTGGTAGAGCACTTCCTTGGTAGGGAAGAGGTCGTGAGTTCGATTCTCACTAACGGCTCAAAAAAGCCGTGGATAATTTGAGATAGAGCATCCCGATGAAAATCGGGAAGGTCGTGAGTTCCCTGCCTGATTGCATCAGGCAAGCAGGGATTCTCACTAACGGCTCAAAAAGTATATTCGATTTAAGTTTCATTATAAGTGAAACGGACTAATAGAATAAAAACAACAATTTTTAGTAAAACACAACTTAAAACAGATAACAATGTCAAAAGAGACCTTTAAAAGGGAAAAACCCCACGTTAACATTGGTACTATTGGTCACATTGACCACGGTAAAACAACATTAACTGCTGCTATTACTTCTATTCTTTCAACAAAAGGAATGGGCAACGTTGCAAAAAAGTATGATGAAATTGATGGTGCACCTGAAGAAAAAGAAAGCGGTAACACAATTAATACTGCACACGTTGAATATCAGACAGTAAAACGCCACTATGCCCACGTTGACTGCCCTGGTCATGCTGACTATGTAAAAAATATGATTACAGGTGCTGCCCAAATGGACGGTGCTATTCTTGTAGTTGCGGCTACTGATGGTCCAATGCCACAAACGAAAGAGCATATCCTGCTTGCTCGTCAGGTTGGTGTACCTACAATTGTAGTATTCATGAATAAAGTTGACTTGGTTGACGATCCTGAACTTTTAGAGTTAGTAGAAATGGAAATCCGTGAACTACTTACTTTCTATGGTTTTGATGGTGATAATACACCTATCATTAAAGGTTCTGCTATTAAAGCACTAGAAGGTGATGCTGAAGCTGTTAAGCAGGTTGAAGAGTTAATGGATGCTGTTGATACATATATTCCTCTTCCTCCTCGTCCGGTGGATCTTCCTTTTCTTATGAGTGTTGAAGATGTTTTCTCAATTACTGGTCGTGGTACAGTTGCTACAGGTCGTATTGAGAGAGGTCGTATTAAAGTAGGCGAAGCGGTTGAGATAGTTGGTCTTATTGATACTCCTCTTGCTTCTACTTGTACTGGTGTAGAAATGTTCCGCAAGTTATTGGATGAAGGTGAAGCTGGAGATAATGCAGGTTTATTACTTCGCGGTATTGAGAAAACTCAGATCCGTCGTGGTATGGTAATCTGTAAGCCAGGTTCCATCACTCCACACACTGACTTCAAAGGAGAAGTTTACGTATTGAGCAAAGAAGAAGGTGGACGTCATACTCCATTCTTCCAGAAATACCGCCCTCAGTTTTATTTCCGTACTACGGATGTAACTGGTGAAGTAGAATTAGCACCTGGAACTGAAATGGTTATGCCTGGTGATAATACATCTCTTACTGTAAAACTTATCCAGCCAATTGCGATGGAAAAAGGTTTGAAGTTTGCGATTCGTGAAGGTGGTCGTACAGTAGGTGCTGGTCAGGTTACTGAGATTTTGAAATAAAAAGAAAGCTCAGGGCTTTTCGCTTTCTGCCTGCGGGCATAGCTAATGTTAAATTAGCTATCTTTGAAACATAATGCTAAAAGCTATTGGTTAACTGCCAATAGCTTTTAGCTTTCATACGGGCATGGTGCAATGGTAGCATACGGGTCTCCAAAACCTTTGATCTGGGTTCGAATCCTAGTGCCCGTGCAGAGTAAAATTTTGGAAATATCAAATTGACAACATGATTAAGATCGCTAATTATTTTAAAGACTCTTACAAAGAACTTACAGAAAAAGTGACCTGGCCTACATGGCCTCAATTGCAGCAGTCTACAATGATTGTAATTGCAGCAACTATTGTTATTACATTGATTGTATTGGCGATGGATACTGTTTTTGGTAATGGGTTGAAGTTCATTTACGACAAACTTTTCTAAGCAATGGAAGTAACTACAAATACACAGAATACAGAGAATAACGGGCATTCTGAAGACGAACATCAGCAGGATACCAAATGGTTTGTTCTTCGTGTCGTTAGCGGTAAGGAGAAAAAGGTAAAAGAATATCTTGATAAAGAGGTAAGCCGCGGCGGTTGGGAACAAGTTAAACAGATTTTTCTTCCGGTAGAAAAAGTGTACAAAGTTGCCAACGGGAAAAAGGTAATGCGGGAAAGAAATTATTATCCTGGTTATGTGATGATTGAAATTGCTGAAGGTAAGTTGAGTGATGATTTAAGAGATGTGGTAAAGAATGTGCCAAATGTTATTCATTTCCTTGGTAAGGAAAACCCGATTGCCCTTCGTAAAGCAGAAGTAAACAAAATGCTGGGTAAGATGGATGAGATGGCAGAAGCTGGTGGTGTAAGCATGAGTGAACCGTTTATAGTTGGTGAAACAATCAAGATCATTGAAGGTCCATTCAACGACTTTAATGGTGTGATTGAAGAGGTAAATGATGAGAAGAAGAAATTAAAAGTGACTGTAAAGATATTTGGTCGTTCTACTCCTGTGGAACTGAACTATATGCAAGTCGAAAAGATCAGTTAATTACTATTCAAAATATTGCAAAGCCATCCAATCGGATGGTTTTTTTCGTATACCTAAACGAAAGGTAGCTGACAAATAATGGAATAGTCCTGAACTATCTTTATACAAACCAAATCATATGAAAACACTTTTTTTATCATTGCTAGTAGGTTTGTTTATACTTTCATGTACGAAGAGTAGTGTGAATGAAAGCACCGCTTATTCCGAAGCTGTATATTCTGTTGAGTTTACAGGTAAATGGAAAACACCGGAATTTGGACTGCCGCCCAGTGTTCATTTTACTACTATTGTTGGGATGATTCATAACAATCAAACATATATGTGGAAAGAAGGTGAACTGGCAAGTTGGGGAGTAGAAAGAATTGCTGAATCTGGAAACGCAGGTCCGATGTTATTGGAAATCGATTCTATCGTTGCTTTAGGTAAAGCCATTTCATATGTTGTAATTAATGCTCCAACACCCACAGGCAGCAATAAAACAAATGTTTATTGTAATAGTAATTACTCGTTCATCAGTTTTGAAACTATGCTTGCCCCAACACCAGATTGGTTTACAGGTATCAGCAGCTTTAATTTATTTCAGAACAATAAATGGATAACAGATACAACTATTTTCCTTTATTCCTATGATGCCGGAACAGAAACAGGAGACGTTTTTGGTTATGACAATCCTGAAACTAATCCAAGGGAAAAAGTTCATTTACTTACACCTTCGAAAGCTATGGTACTCGCCAATGGAAACAGCACATTAGCTCCGATAGCATCAGTAAGATTTACAAAGAAATAGAGATTGTCAGATGTCAGAAATAAAACCTGTTAAAACCTTTGTCAGACTGAAGTTTCCCCTTACCTTTGCCGCCCCAATTAGTTCTTTTTATCCGCCCAAGCATTTGTGAAGGCGGGTCTGTTAGTCTTAATCGTTTGACAGACAATTGAATTTGGGAGACTCATTAGTCTCGCCTTAGGCGAGATGAAAAGTCGCTAACACCAAAAAAGATAAAAAATGGCAAAAGAAATCAGTGGCTATGTAAAGCTACAATGTAAGGGTGGTCAGGCCAATCCTGCACCTCCAATCGGTCCAGCATTAGGTTCCAAGGGTATTAATATCATGGACTTTTGTAAGCAGTTCAACGCAAGAACTCAGGACAAACAAGGAAAAGTAATCCCCGTATTAATTACAGTTTATGTTGACAAGAGTTTTGACTTTGTGTTAAAAACTCCTCCTGCTGCAATTCAGTTGATGGAAGCAGCAAAAATTCAAAAGGGTTCCAAGGAAAGTAACCGTGCAAAAGTTGGTAAAGTAAATTGGGATCAGGTAAAAGCTATCGCTGAAGATAAAATGCCTGACTTGAACTGCTTTACTGTAGAAAGTGCTATGAAAATGGTAGCAGGTACTGCCCGCAGTCTGGGCCTTAATGTAGAAGGTAAAGCCCCCTGGGAAAACTAATTATAAGAACCCTTAAAAGAATTAAAATGCCATTCATTAGTAAAAAAAGAAAAGTTGTGGATACAAAAGTTGAAGCAAATAAATCTTACTCCTTAAAGGAGGCATCTGCATTGGTAAAAAGTATTACCACCTGCAAATTTGATGCATCAGTTGATCTTCACATCCGTTTGGGTGTAGATCCTAAAAAAGCTGACCAGGCTATCCGTGGTACGGTTTCATTGCCGCACGGTACTGGTAAAACAAAAAGAGTTTTAGTGCTTTGCACACCCGACAAAGAAGCTGAAGCTAAAGAAGCAGGTGCTGATTATGTTGGTCTGGACGAATTTGTAACAAAGATCGAAGGCGGTTGGGTAGATATTGATGTA
>JBBSJN010000223.1:0-4591 GCA_038257235.1 Chitinophagales bacterium | reverse complement strand
TAAATATTGACGAAGAATCGTCTGTCCCCAATCGCCATTGGCTTGCTCAACTAATAACAGATTTTTAAATTCTCTTTCTTTTCTAAGGTAAGCCAATGAATCTTCTGTAACCTCCCCAAACCCCTCCGAAGGAGGGGCTTTATCCACCTTCGATTTTACAGACTCATTAGTTAATACTGCGGCGTATTGATAAAAGTTTCTTGCTTGTCCTAACAGGTCAAGCGAAATATTAGTAAGTGCAATATCCTGTTCAAGTACTGGCCCATGACCACACCATTCCGCATTTCTTTGCGAAAGAATCAGTGTCGTATCTGCAAGATGTAAAGTATAATTAATTAAAGAGTTCATAATATCAACTCCCCTTTAGGCCCGCCCGGATGATCCGGTCGGACGGGGGATGGGGGTTTACATGTGGTTTACTTCGTCCGGCAAATCATAAAAAGTTGGGTGTCTGTAAATTTTATCTATCGCAGGTTCAAATAGTTCGCCTGCTTCTTCGGGATTGGATGCTGTGATGTATTTACTTTCCACCACCCAAATGCTTACACCTTCCATTCTTCTGGTATAAACGTCTCTTGCATTTTCAATCGCCATTTGTGCATCTGCTGCGTGAAGGCTGCCTGCATGTTTATGATCAAGACCTTGTTTGCTGCGAATGAAAACTTCCCATAAAGGCCATGCAGCCCCCCCACCCCCCGAAGGGAGGATTTTGGAGTCTTCTAATTCTGTTCCTCCTGCATTTTCATCAGGGATATCACCGTAATAAAACTTTTTTATAAATGAGTTATTCATACATGATTTTTTATGCTGCTTTTGTTTTTGCTTGTCTTTTTTCTGCGAATGCCATTGCTGCTTCTCTTACCCACTGACCTTCCTCATGTGCTTTTCTTCTGGCAGCCAAACGTTGTTTGTTACATGGACCGTTTCCTTTTACTACATTCCAAAATTCATCCCAGTTAATTTCACCAAAATCATAATGCTTTCTTTCTTCGTTCCATTTCAGTTTATCATCTGGTAACGTCATTCCTAACACCTTTATCTGCTCCACACACATATCTACAAATTGCTGACGCAATTCATCGTTGGTCTTTCTTTTTATTTTCCACTTCATGCTCTGGTCACTGTTGGTACTTTCACTGTCTTTAGGCCCAAACATCATGAGTGATGGCCACCACCAGCGATTGATTGAATCCTGACACATTGCTTTTTGTTCATTAGTTCCTCTTGAAAGAATTAATAATGTTTCAAAACCCTGCCGTTGATGAAAACTTTCTTCTTTGCAAATCCTTACCATAGCTCTTGCATAAGGCCCATAAGAAGTTCTGCAAAGCATTACCTGGTTTAAGATGGCAGCACCATCAACCAGCCAGCCAATAGCTCCCATATCAGCCCATGTTAATGATGGATAATTAAAGATGGAAGAATATTTTGCTTTACCGCTGTTTAGATCATTTATCATTTCGTCACGGGTCATGCCCAATGTTTCAGCAGCTGAATATAAATACAAACCATGTCCGGCTTCATCCTGCACTTTGGCAATAAGAATTGCTTTTCGTTTTAAAGATGGTGCTCTTGAAATCCAGTTGCCTTCGGGAAGCATGCCTACAATTTCGCTATGAGCATGTTGACTTATCTGACGGATGTTCGTTTTGCGATAAGCATCGGGCATCCAGTCCTTTGGCTCTATCTTTTCTTCCGCATCAACTTTTTCCTGAAATATCTTTTCAAATTCCTGTACTGGCATATCAATCTGATTAGTTTACAAATTTACAAAAAACTAACGCCTGTTTGAAGATTTTGTTGAAGAAGATGGGTTGAAGCCCGAACGACAGAATAAATATTATTTCACATCAAAATCCACCACCACTTTTTCTGTTTTGGGATGTGACTGGCAGGTAAGGATATAACCTTGTTCCACTTCTTCATCTTCTAAACCCCAATGCACATCCATTGCAACTTCGCCTTCCAGCAACCTGGCTTTGCAGGTACAGCACACACCTCCTTTACAGGCAAAGGGAAGATCAGCACCTTGTTGCAGAGCTGCATCTAATATTGACGCATCACTGTTTAATGATAATTCGAAATCAAAAGAACGGCCATCCAATTTTACGGTTATATTACTTTTTGGACCATCGTTAGTTTCTAACTTTGGGCTTTTTATCTCTGTCTTCTTTTGTCCCGGTGTAGTGAATAATTCAAAATGAATATTCTTTTTATTAATGCCCTTTTGTTCTAAAAACTCTTTTACAGAAAAAATCATTTCTTCAGGTCCGCAAATGAATGTTTCGTCAATTGAAGAATAATTAATCAGCTTCGAAAGCTCAACCAATTTTTCCATATTAATTCTTCCGAAATTAATTGACGAATCCGTTCTTTCCCTGCTGAGTATATTGATGAAGTTGAACTTTGAAAGATATTTGTTTTTCAAGCCTTCGAGTTCTTCAAAAAAGATGATTGAACTTCGGCTTTTATTTCCGTACACTAATGTGAAACTACTGTGCGGCTCCGTGTGCAGTGTTGTTTTAATAATCGAAAGCAAAGGTGTGATGCCGCTTCCGGCTGCAAAGGCAAGATAATTTTTTTTATTCGCAGGATTTAATTCTACATAAAATTTTCCTACTGGCTGCATTACATCCAGCACATCGCCTATTTTTAAATTGAAGTTGGCAAACGTTGAAAATAATCCATCTTCTACTTTTTTGATTGCCACTTTCCATTCATTTTCCAATGGAGAACTGCACAATGAATAAGTTCTGCGAACTTCTTCTTCACCAATTGTTGTTCGCATTGTTAAGCTTTGCCCTTGATTATACGCAAAGTCAGATTTTAATGTATCGGGAATATCAAAAGTTACAGAAACGCAGTCGTCAGTTTCTTTTTTTATACCCTTAACTTTAAGTGAGTGAAAATGAATGGACATATTCTCAATTCTTTTTTAATCCGCTAATCAGAAGGTTTACCATATTGTCCTCAATTTCCAGCGGTGTAATTTTTTCAGCACTGCGATGCCAGAATTCTAAACCACGAACAGATGATAAAATAGTCAGCACAGTTACGTACGGCGATATCCCTTTCATTTCTTTTTGCAGAAAACCGTCGGCCACAATGCGTTCCATCTTAACCACATATTGGTGGCGTTGAATATTAAAATTGGTAAGATAGGGCTCTGAAAGGTGCATCCATTCATTAATCATTACCGTGTAATCATCACACTTATTTATCATCATCTGCACATGAAAACGAATTAATGATTCAACTTTCTTTATGCTACTCTGGTTGCTGTTTTCCAATTCTTCTAAATGCACATTACAATCATTCGCCATCCGGAAAATGATTTCCTGCAATATTTCCGATTTCGACTGTATATGGTTGTATAAACTGGCCGCTTCAATACCCACCATTTCAGCCAGATCCCGCATGGAAGTAGCCGAAAATCCCTTTTCTCTGAACATTGCAGAAGCCCTGAGAAGGATAAAATCCTTTTTGGAAGCTTTTTTGCGTCGAACTGTGGCCATGCCCAAAGATACTATTCTGTGTTTAAGTTGATTATTATAATGCAATAAAATATCCTATTAAGCGGATCAAAGGCATACATCGTTTTTCCTGTAAACAAAATTCATGTAGGTTTGCCACCGTAACTATACAGGCAAGTCATATATGACTTTACAATTAATCTACAATTATCTATTATGTCTTTAATTACAGTTGGAACAATGGCTTTTGATGCGATTGAAACACCTTTTGGAAAAATAAATCAGATTGTTGGTGGGTCTGCTACTTATGTGGCATATGCGGCCAGCCATTTTGTAAAGCCGGTGCAACAGATCTCTATAGTTGGATTTGATTTTCCAAAAGAAGAAATGGAAGAAATGGAAAAAAGAGGAGTGCAGTTGGAAGGAGTGGAAATAGTGCCTGATAAAAAATCTTTTTTCTGGAGTGGCCGTTATCATGAAGACATGAACAGCCGTGATACATTAATTACAGATTTAAATGTATTAGCTGATTTTGATCCAAAAATACCAGACAGTTACCAGGGAGCAGAATTTTTAATGCTCGGCAATCTGGCACCAAAAGTTCAACTAAATGTAATCCAGGAATTAAAAAAGCGGCCAAAGCTGATTGTGATGGACACCATGAACTTCTGGATGGAATCTGCCATGGCTGAATTAAAAATTGTTATGAAGTATGTAGATATGCTGATGGTGAATGATGCTGAAGCAAGACAATTAACCGGACAATTTTCATTGGTGAAAGCGGCTAAAAGCATAATGGAAATGGGACCAAAATTCCTGATCATAAAAAAAGGCGAACACGGTGCTTTATTGTTCCATGGCGACCAGGTATTTTTTGCACCAGCCTTACCATTAGAAGAAGTGTTTGACCCAACAGGAGCAGGAGATACATTTGCCGGAGGTTTTATGGGACATCTGGCCAGCACAAGTGATATTTCATTCGAGAATATGAAAAGAGGAATTATTGTTGGCTCTGCCATGGCAAGCTTCTGTGTTGAGAAATTTGGGCCAACAAGATTAAAAGAAATTACCAAAGAAGATATTGAATTCAGGATACAGCAGTTTAAAGACCTTGTAAG
>JBBSJN010000222.1:0-4638 GCA_038257235.1 Chitinophagales bacterium | reverse complement strand
GACTCCTACTGTTTGGGTAAGCACAAAGAAGGAAGGCAAGAAAGTTTTAATCTCAGTGAGAGATCATGGACCGGGCATCCCTCCAAAAGTATTAGATAAAATATTTCAACCATTCTTTACCACCAAGCCCACCGGGCAGGGAACAGGATTGGGTTTATCACTGGCATTTGATATTGTAACTAAGGGACATGGAGGTGAGTTGAAGGTGGAGACCCCGTCCGTACCGGAACGGGCGGGCCTGTCTGCCGAAGCGGCAGCGCAGGCAGGGAAGGAAGGTGAGGGTACAACATTTATTATTTCGTTACCAGACAATAACAGCTAATGAAACTGTCCAAAAAACTCGAAGCAGAAGTAATACAGGTTTACGATACCTGGCTAAACAGTTATTTAAATGGTGATGTAAAAACGTATGATTATTATTTTGATGACGAATATCATTTTATCGGATCTACCAACAATGAAGAATTTCTAAACAGAAAAGATACCACGGCATTTTTTGAAAAAACAGCCGATCAGTTGTCCGGAAAAACGGATTTAAAAAACAGGGTCAGGAAGATTGAATTATTCGAAAAACTTGTATTTATTACTGAGTTGTTTGATGCTTATTTTCTTATAGGAACTGAATGGACTTATTATGGAAGGTTCCGGTTTACTTCAGCACTTCGAAAAAATAAAGAAGGCTGGCGTTTTATCTACCAGCATTTTTCCATGCCCGATTCAAAAGCGCAGGAGGGTGAAACACTGGGTGCTGAACAGGTTTCAAAGGAAAACCAGGAATTGAGAGATGCTATCAAAAGAAGAACAGCGGAATTGGAGCAAAAAAACAAAGAACTGCAAATTGAAGCGGCTTTAGAAAGAGTTCGTGTCAGCGCAATGGCCATGGATAAAAGTGAAGACCTGACCAAAGCTGTTACAATAGTTTTTTCTGAACTGGAAAATCTTGGACTTAAAACTGTTCGATGTGGGATCGGGATATTTAATGACCAGACAAATAAAGTAAATATCTGGACAGCCTCATTAGATTCCGGTAATCGTATTGCTAACTTATCAGGTGATGAAAACCTTGAGGGGCATCCTTTGCTCGAAGGAGTTTTTAATTCCTGGAAACAGCAGACAGATTATTCTTATAAACTGGAAGGGGATGATTTAGTCAGGTATTATCAGGTAGTATCAGAATCTAATGTACCGGTAGAGGCTCCGGTACTAAATTCTGACTCAGCAACGCAGTTTTATCACTGTGTCATGTTTCCGGCAGGTGGTCTTTTTGCATTTGGTGACTATGAATTTTCTGATGAAGCTAAATTGTTAATGAAACGATTTGCTGAGGTTTTTCATATTTCATTTATCCGCCACCTTGATCTAAAAAAAGCAGAAGAACAGGCGAGAGAAGCAAAGGTAGAAGCGGCGCTGGAAAGAGTAAGAAGTCGCACACTGGCCATGCAGTCGAGTAATGAACTGGCCGAAACAGCCGCCGAAGTATTTAAACAACTCATTGGTCTCGGTATTGAGCCAAACCGTTTATACATCGGTATAGTAAAAGATGAAAGCGGTGATATGGAAATGTGGGCAACAGATGAAGACGGCACGCAGGTGGGTCAGAAGTTTATGTTCAATAAAAATGAAAATGTCTCTGTAAAAAAACTGTACGACGGCTGGGCGGCAAAAGAAAAATCGGTAATAGTGGATATGGGGGGAAAGGAGTTGGAAGATTATTTTCATTATTTGAATGAAGTGATGCATATTCCTTTTATAGGTGGCCTTACACAAAAAAGACGGGTACAGAGTGTAGCATATTTCTCCAAAGGTTTTATCGGGATGGCTTCACCAGATGGCCAGGGAAATGAAACTATACAATTGCTTGAACGTTTTGCCGCAGTGTTCAATCTTACGTTTACCCGCTTCAACGATTTAAAAATTGCAGAAGCACATGCACAGCAGGCAGAAGAAGATTTAATAAAACTGCAAACAGAAAAGAAAAGGGCTGAAGATGCATTAACAGAATTAAAATCCACCCAAACCCAACTCATCCAATCCGAAAAGATGGCTAGCCTGGGAGAACTCACTGCAGGCATTGCACATGAAATTCAAAATCCGTTAAACTTCGTCAACAATTTTTCTGAAGTAAGCAAAGAGTTGCTGGATGAAATGAAAGATGCCATTGAAAAAGGCGATACAGAAGATGCCATAGAAATCATGAATGATGTGGTTCAGAACTTAGAAAAAATAAATCATCATGGTAAAAGAGCAGATGGCATTGTAAAAGGAATGCTGCAACATTCCAGAAGCAGTACCGGTTCTAAAGAACCCACCGATATCAATGCTTTGGCAGATGAATATTTACGTTTGGCTTATCATGGATTAAGAGCAAAAGACAAGTCTTTTAATGCTACTATGAAAACAGACTTTGATGAAAGTCTTCAAAAAATTAATGTAATACCGCAGGATATTGGAAGAGTGTTGCTCAATTTAATCAACAACGCATTTTATGCCGTTAACGAAAAATCCTCTTCCGCTAAAGCTTCAGAGGACAAGTATGAGCCAACCGTTTCAGTAAGTACTAAAAAAATAAATGGAAAGGTTGAGATATCGGTTAAAGACAATGGCTATGGCATTCCCGAATCAGTAAAAGAAAAAATCTTCCAACCCTTCTTTACCACCAAGCCAACCGGACAGGGAACAGGTTTGGGTTTGTCGCTGGCATTTGATATTGTTACCAAAGGGCATGGCGGTGAGTTGAAAGTGGGAAACCTGTCTGCCGAAGCGGCAGCGCAGGCAGGGAAAGAAGGTGAAGGATCGACATTTATTATACAGCTACCAATTACCTAAAACAGTTTAATGAAACAAATACTTATAATATTTTTTCTGGTTCTTATCCCTTCTTTTTTGAAAGCGCAGAATAATCCTTATTGGGATAACCCAAAACAAGAAGAAATCAGTAGTATGCGTAAAGCATTCAACAATGAATCAAATGACAGTACCCGGATGTACTTAAGCAAACGATTGGGACTTTATTATTTTGAAGTAAATACAGATAGCTCACTTTATTATCTGGAAAATGAATTGTTATTGGCGAAAAAATTAAAATTAAAATTATGGGAGGCTGACGCTTTGTGTCAATTAGGATATGTTAGTTCCTTAATGTCCAATTATACAAAAGCTTTAAGTAATCTGTTAACTGCTTTGAAAATTGCCGAAGACAAAAGCAGCGAAAAAAACATTTGGTCAATAGCCTATTTTACTAAAGATAATAATCCACCATCTGCTAGGTTGATTGTTGTTGCTTCTACCTTACATAACCTGGGTCATTTGTATGGCTGGACAAGAAACCCAGAAAAACAACTCGCCTACTATTTACATGCACTGAACATTACATATAGGATAAAGGACTTAGCCCTTTTATCCTTGCTTCATATGAACATAGGCAATGTTTATTATCAGCTGAATAAATTGGATTCGGCACTGATTTATGAAAGAAAAGCACTGGACTATTCTGATTCATCAGGATTTAAAAAATACAGAGGTTTGATTTTAGCCAGGATTGGATATATAAAGATAAAACAGGGGCAAAATGATGAGGCAAAAAAATATTTACTGATTTCAATAAAAACAAATGAAGAACAATCGGTTTTTTCTTTTTTATCTGAAGCCAGTATATCATTGGCAAATCTGTTTCTTAAGACGGGTAATTTAGATTCTAGTTTTTATTATGCCAGTAAAGGGTTGGAAGTCTCAAAATCTTCCGGCTACTCATATGAAACTGTAAATGCGTATAAACTACTTTCTTTCATTTATGAAGCTAAGGGCAAAACAGACAGTGCATTTAAATATCAGAAACTTGCATTTGCTATAAATGACAGTTTATTTACCATTGAAAAAAACAATCAATTTCAAAACATTAATTTGGAGGAGCAGCAACGTTTACTGGAACAAGAAAAAAAAAATATAAATACACGAAACCAGGCCAGAACTTTTGTATTCATGGTCGGTTTAGCAGTATTCTTACTCATTGGATTGTTTTTATATCGCAACAACCGTCAGAAGCAAAAAGCTAATAAAGTTTTAGAGACTACACTTAACAATCTCAAATCTACTCAAACCCAACTCATACAATCGGAAAAAATGGCCAGCCTTGGGGAGCTAACTGCAGGCATAGCCCATGAAATTCAAAACCCTTTGAACTTTGTAAATAATTTTTCGGAAGTAAACATAGAGTTGATTGGCGAGTTAAAAGAAGAAATCAAAAAAGGAAATATTGAAGAAGTAAATGCATTAGCTGATGACATTGAAGCGAACGAAGAAAAAATAAACCACCACGGCAAAAGAGCCGATGCCATTGTAAAAGGTATGTTGCAACACAGCCGCAGCAGCAGTGGTGTAAAAGAACCAACAAACATCAATGCATTATGTGATGAGTATTTAAGATTAAGCTTTCATGGTTTGCGGGCAAAGGACAAATCGTTCAATGCAACGATGAAAACTGATTTTGATAATTCAATTGGAAACATAAATATTATTCCACAGGATATTGGAAGAGTTGTTTTAAATTTACTCAACAATGCTTTTTATGCGGCCTCCCTGCCCTCCGAAGGAGGGTTCTCAGACTCTGATATCAAAAAGACTCCAACTGTTTGGGTAAGT
>JBBSJN010000221.1:0-4648 GCA_038257235.1 Chitinophagales bacterium | reverse complement strand
CGGTCATAAAGTCCGGCATAGTATGCTGCAATCAGATAAAATACGGTGTAGGCCGGAAATGCAATCCACAATAATCTGTTTTCATATTCAATATCTGTACGAACATATTCGTTCCAGATATTCTTCATCAGCCAGAACGAAAGAAGGATAAGCCCTGCATCAATAATTGGTAAGCCATTTTTACGAATAAAACTTCCTATTGCTGTAAGCCCGGCCCGGAACCAGATAGCAACATGAATTAAGAAATTAAAAAGTCCGGCCTTGCTGCCGCCATAATGTTTGCGAACAAAAATGCTCATGGCATTATAGAACATCCGCACATAATTCATACTGCCTTTCCTTGTGCTTTCACCTTTAAAATGTATAATGCTGCTGCCTGCAAAATAATAGTTCTTATAGCCTGCTTTTTGAATACGGTAACTCAGATCAACATCTTCGCCATACATAAAAAATGTTTCATCAAAACCTCCTACTTTATCAAGTAGTTCTTTTTTTATCATCATAAAGGCTCCGGCCAAAACATCCACTTCGTTATTTTCATTTTCGTTAAGATGACCAAGATGATACTTTGAAAAAGTTTTTGAATGAGGAAACAATTTTGCCAAACCAAACAACTTGTATAATGATGTTGAAGGGGAAGGAAAGGAACGTTTTGATTCTTTTAAAAACTTGCCGCTGCCGTCCAGCATTTTAATACCTAAAGCACCGGCACTTTTATTTGCTTCAAAAAAGGAGATGCATTTTGTAAAACAATCTTCTGGCACTATTGTATCAGGATTTAAAAAGAGAATGTAGTTTCCCTTGGCCTGTAGAAGTCCCTGGTTACAAGCTTTGGCAAATCCTGTATTTTCTTTATTGGCAAAAAAATTTACTGCCGGAAATTTTGGAGTCAGGTATTCAATACTGTTGTCAGAAGAATGATTGTCAATTACAATGACCTCTGCATCTATTGCCAGAATAGCTTTTTGCACAGAACAAAGACATTGCTCCAGAAAAAGCTTAACGTTGTAATTGACTATGATAACTGAAAGTTTCAAGATTAATACGAAGTAAGAAGATTTCGGCTGTTATTCAAAATGTCAGTTTCATTTCCCCCCTTTAGGCCCGCCCGGATGGTTCGGTCGGACGGGGGATGGGGGTATCTTTGCACATGCTTAAATCTACCTTAATAGCGGCAACAAAGGCCGGTGCAGCAGAAATCATTCGTTTTTTTAATACTGATTTTAAAATAAGTAATAAGGAAGGTGTAAACAACCTGGTTACCGAAGCTGATCATGCATCCGAAAAAGCAATATTGGGTGTTATTAAAAATTCTTTCCCCGATCATCAGATACTGGCAGAAGAAAGTGGTGAGTTGATTCAGGATTCAACTTATAAATGGATCATTGATCCCATTGACGGTACGGTTAATTTTGCACATGGCATTCCATTGAATTGTGTTTCAATCGGCATTGAGCATGAGGGAGAAATTGTGATGGCGGCGGTTTACAACCCGCATATGAAAGAGTTTTACTTTGCCGAAAAAGGAAAAGGAGCAACATTGAATGATAAACCTATCATGGTGAGTGATGAAACACAAACAATAAAAGCATGTCTGGTTACAGGATTTCCATACACTTACATCAATGAACCAAACGGACCATTGGAAATATTTGAACGGTTTGTACGCAAAGGTGTGCCGGTACGCAGACTTGGTTCAGCGGCTATTGATCTTTGCTGGGTGGCAGCCGGAAGGTTTGACGGTTTCTTTGAGCATAAACTGGAAGCATGGGATAGTGCCGCCGGTTATTTGATAGTAGAAGAGGCCGGAGGAAAAGTTACCGACCTTCAGGGCAATAAGTTTTCTGTTTATCAGCATAAAGTGCTGGCAACAAACGGAAAGATTCATGATGAAATGATTGCAGTAATTAACAATAAAAGGGAATTATGAGTATAGAAAGAACAGAGATCAGCGACCTTGGCGAATTTGGCCTGATAGAACACCTGACAAAAAATATTGAAATTCAAAATGTATCAACCATATTGGGTGTGGGTGATGATGCAGCGGTAATTGATCATTATGGCAAACATACAATTGTAACTACTGACTTGCTGATAGAAGGTGTACACTTTGATCTTGCCTACACACCATTAAAACATCTTGGTTATAAAAGTGTGGTAGTAAACCTTAGTGATGTGTATGCGATGAATGCAATACCTACTCAAATCACCATCAGCCTCGGCATCAGTAACCGTTTCAGCCTGGAAGCTATTGATGAATTTTATGAAGGTGTGTATGCGGCCTGTAATAAATATGGTGTTGACCTTGTAGGTGGCGATACTGCCTCATCTCAAAAGGGATTTATTATTTCCGTTACCGCCATAGGTGAAGTAGCTCCTGATATGTTTGTAAAAAGAAGTACTGCTAAAAACGGTGACTTGCTTTGTGTAAGTGGAAGCCTTGGTGCTGCTTACGTTGGTTTACTTTTTCTGGAAAGAGAGAAAAAGATATTTATGGAAAGCCCCGGTGTGCAGCCCGACCTGGAAGGAGAATCTTTTGTTATTGGTAAACTGTTAAAACCAGAAGCAAGAAAAGATATTATACAGTTTTTTGAAGAGCAAGAAATTAACCCAACGGCTATGTTGGATATAAGTGATGGGCTTAGTTCTGAAATTCTGCACCTGTGCAAAGACAGCAGCCTTGGCTGTGTGTTATACGAAGAAAAAATACCGATAGCGGAAGAAATGAAAAAAGCCGCATACAAATTTGAAATAGATCCTACTGCCTGTGCGTTAAGTGGTGGCGAAGATTATGAATTGCTGTTTACCATTGCACAAGCTGATCATGATAAATTGGTTTTAAACGAACAAATCAGTGTGATAGGCTATATGACTGATGCAGACCAGGGTGCACATATTCTTACAAAAGGCGGTGGCAAACATAAAATTACCGCACAGGGCTGGAATCATTTGGGATAAGCCATACAAATATGCACATGAAAATAACATTTCGCTGCACTGAGAATGTGTATTTTTGATAACAGTGACTATGAGGAGATTAATGACATTGCTTTTCTTTACTTCCGTACTTACCAGTTGTGGCGTAAGCAAGTCGTCTTTTTCTCCATATCATAAATTTTCTCCGCAGGAATTACAGAAAGACTATACAATTTATCAGGCTGTATTAGAAAAACATCATCCCGGTCTTTACTGGTACACCAATAAAGATAGCATGGATCATTATTTCAATTGGGGCAAAGAGCAATTGAAAGACTCGATGACAGAACCTCAGTTTAAAAAAGTACTTAACTATGTAACAGCACAAATTAATTGCGGACACACTACAATACGTTCTTCCAAAGCATATAACAGCTATCTTGACACTGCCAAGCTTGGTAGAATGTTTCCACTAACCGTAAAAGTGTGGGATGAGGCAATGGTGATTACCGGCAACCTGAACCGCCGTGATAGCATATTAACGAGAGGAACTGTTATCACTAAGATCAATGGAAGAACAAAGGATGAGCTGGTTGATACCCTGTTTGCCAATATATCAACCGATGGTTATAACCGCACACATAAATATCAAACACTGAGTAACAGAGGCTTTTTTGGTTCTATCTATACTACTCTTTTTGGTATTTCGGATAAGTATACGTTTGATTATCTTGATTCAACAGGTAAATCGAAAACAATTACAATTCCAGCATACAAAGCCATTCGAGATACATCTGCGAGAACCGGTACAAGACCTTTCAGACCTACTTTGCCACAACCATCAAAAAAAGAAAGGAGAAGAAGGGCGGCTGAAAACGTCCGGCTATTGAAGATTGATACTGCCAGCCAGACAGCCATGATGGACCTCGCTTCGTTTGGTAAAGGATATGAATTAAAAAGGTTTTTCCGGAATTCATTTAAAGCATTGCAAAAAAATAATATTAAGTATTTAATTATTGATGTTCGCAGTAATGGTGGCGGCAGTGTTACGAACTCAACTTTCATTAGCCGCTTTATAGCTGAGCACCAATTCAAAATAAGCGATTCTTTATATGCAATAAAAGGGGGCAGTCCTTATCAACGACACATACAGAATCATTTCTGGAATAAACTCTTTATTTCTTTTCTTACCAGAAAGAAAAAAGATGGTAACTACCATTTTGGTTTCTTTGAAAGGCATTATTTCAAACCTAAGAATAATCATCATTATAATGGTAAGGTGTATATTCTTACCGGAGGTAATTCTTTTTCTGCCACTACTTTGTTTGTCAACTCTGTTATCAAGCAGGATAATGTAACGGTGATAGGTGAAGAAACAGGCGGTGGTGCTTATGGTAACTCTGCCTGGCTTATTCCTGATGTGAAACTTCCTGAAACAGGGCTTCGTTTTCGCCTGCCCTTATTCCGGCTGGTAATTGATAAAGACATTCCTAAGAATGGAAGAGGTGTGCAGCCAGAAGTGTTTACTCCGCCTACAGTTGAAGATGTAAAAAAAGGAACGGATTATAAATTGGATAAGGCTTTAGAGCTGATAAATAAAGATAAGTCGCAAACAAAGCCTAGTAAGGAATATCTTCCTTAATTTTTTCCGAATTGAAAGAACGTTTTAATAATTTATTATTCCTGATCAACGGAGTCTAAAGCCCCTCCTTCGGAGGGGTTTGGGGAGGCT
>JBBSJN010000220.1:0-4670 GCA_038257235.1 Chitinophagales bacterium | reverse complement strand
TGTGATTTAGATGGAAATTATCTGGAGGCCAATGAGGGTGCTACCAGCATTACAGGATATTCAATAGATGAATTAAGACAAATGAACGGCAGTGATATTGTTCCGGCAGAGGAACTGAAAAAAATGCCACTTAAATTAGAAGAAATCAAAAGAGGGGATCCGGTTTATGTTGAAAGGGTTATCAGAAGAAAAGATAATATATTGATAGAAGTTGAAATCAGTGCGAATTTAATGGACGTGGGTAAGGTAATTATCATCATGAGGGATATTACCGAACATAAAAAAGCAGAAGAAAAATTAATTCAGAGTGAAAAGTACAGTCGGAATCTTTTTGAACAAGCTGTGGTAGGTCTGGCGCTTGCTCGTATGGACGGTACACTTGCAGATGTAAATGAGGCCTATGCAAAAATTATTGGCCGCACGATTGAAGAAACTTTGAAGCTGACTTATTGGGAAATAACCCCTGAAAAATATCATGACCAGGAAAATAAAGTTTTGGAAGAGCTTATGGGCACAGGTAATTTTATCAATTATGAAAAAGAATATATTCATAAGAACGGAAATCTTGTCCCCGTAAGATTATCGGGAAATATTTTTGAAAAAGACGGAGAAAAATTTATTTGGTCAAGCGTTGAAGATATTACTGAAAGTAAAAAAGCAAAAGCAGAAGACCGGTTTAAAGCGAATTTATTAAACACTATCGGGCAGGCGGCTATAGCAACAGACCTGGATGGAGTTGTTAATTACTGGAACAAAGCTGCCGAAAATATTTATGGGTGGACACCGGAAGAAGCAATAGGAAAGAATATTATGCATCTCACGACTTCTCATGCAACCAGAGAACAGGCTTTAGAAATAATGGATAATCTGAAAAATGGCCGTACATGGTCGGGTGAGTTTAGAGTGCAGCGCAAAGATGGAACCAACTTTCCCGCCCTGATTTCCAATTCTCCAATATATAATGAGCATAATATATTATCCGGTATAATTGGAATTTCATCTGATATTACCAAACTAAAAAATGCAGAAGAAGTAATCCGGGAAAGCAATGAACGGTATGAACTGGCAACAAAGGCCACCAATGATGTTATCTGGGATTGGAATTTAGTTACTGGTGAAACATATTGCAATACTGAACAGTGGAATGAACTGTTTAGGGTGAAAGATGAGGGACTTAAAGCCGGGAATCTGGAAGAGTGGAACAGGAGAATACACCCGGATGACCAGCAAAAAAGGAGATATCTTACACAGAAGATTTTTAAATCTGCCAACTTTTACCAGTTTGAAACAGATTACAGGATGCTGAGGGACGATAATACCTATGCTTACACAATCACCAGAGGAACTATTGTCCGGAATGAAGAGGGTAAGCCAATCCGGCTTGTTGGTGCCACACAGGATGTAACAGAAAAGAAAATGGCGGAGGAAGAATTAAAAAAGCTCTCCATTATTGCGAAGCAAACCAGCAATGCTGTAATTATTACTGATATTGAAGAAAGCATTACATGGGTAAATGAAGCCTTTACACGAATGACAGAATATGAATTGGCAGAAGTGATTGGTAAGCGGCCGGGAGATTTTTTACAGGGACCAGAAACTAACCCGGCTGTTGTTCGCTTTATGCGACGTAAAGTAGCAGCTATAGAGCCTTTTGAATGTGATGTAATTAATTATACAAAATCCGGGAAAAAACATTGTGTTCGAATACAGTGCCAGCCGGAGTTTGATGCAATCGGAAAAATCACCGGCTTTTTTTCTATCCAGACAGATATTACAAAAGAAAAAGAAGCGGAAGAAGCAATAAAATCATCAGAAGAAAAATATCGCTATTTATTTAATAACAATGCTTCCTGTATTATGATCTGGGATTTAGATAATCTCGGCATTCTTGAGGTAAATGAAAATGCTACTAAACAGTATGGATACAGCCGGGAAGAGTTTCTTCAATTAAACCTGCTGAAACTGCGGCTTCCGGAAGACTATAGCCGGATAAAGGAACAGGCAGAACAACTAAAATCAGATTCCGACATTAAGCCAGCGGGACACTGGAAGCATATTAATAAGGCTGGCGAAATAATGTACATGTACATCGTTTCTCATAGCATTTATTTTAAAGGCCGGAGGGTTATTATGACCATGTCTGATAATGTAACCGAAAAAATGCAGCTGGAACAGAAACTGGAAACCGAAAAAATAAAAAAGCAGCAGGAGATTACAGAAGCGGTTATATCGGCTCAGGAAAACGAACGACAGGGGATTGGCAGGGAACTGCATGATAATATCAACCAGATACTCGCCACCTCAAGGCTGTACCTGGGAATGGCCAAAACAGATGAAAACGACAAAGCTGGTTTAATGGAAGAAACGGATAAGCTTATCAATTCAGCCATCAATGAAATCCGGGCACTGTCTCACTCCCTGATTCCGCCTTCTTTAAATGAATCGGAATTGCTAGAAGCACTGGAAGATATTATTAACAAAACACAAAGAATGACCGGAATAACTATTCAAAAAGAGATCACTGATTTCGATGAAAATACTATTTCTGATAAATTTAAGCTGGCGTTGTTCCGGATAGTACAGGAACAGTTTAGTAATATTATTAAGTATGCCGCGACAAAAACAATTTGTCTGAAACTTTGTCAGGATAATAAAAAAATAGTGCTTAGTATAAAAGATGAAGGAGTTGGTTTTAATACGTTAAAAAAAGTAAGTGGTGTCGGACTAATGAATATCAGGACAAGAGCTTCTTTATTTAATGGTGAGGTGAGCATTATCTCCTCTCCCGGCCATGGATGTGAGGTAAAAGTCGTTTTTAGTGAACCAGAAAAAACATTGCTGCTCGGATAGCAGAGGATTGCTTTATTGTATTTTAAAAACTTGTATAAAAAATAACCATAAGTAGATGGAGAAAATCAGCATATTAATAGCAGACGATCATGTTTTGCTAAGACAGGCATGGACACTTGTTTTGAACAGGGATGTTCGATACAAGGTGATAGCACAATGCAGCAACGGAGAAGATGCAGTAAAACAGGCAAGAGAACTTAATCCCGATATTGTTATACTGGATATAAACCTGCCCGGTATCAGCGGTGTTGAGACGGCAAAGCAAATTACAGCTTGTTCGCCAGCATCAAAAATACTGGCAGCTTCACAACATATACAACTGGAATATGTACGCAGGATGCTGGCTGCCGGGGCTAAGGGCTACATTACAAAAAGTTCAGAGATGGAAGAATTATTTACAGCACTAAGTGAAATACAGGAAGGGCGGAAATATATCTGTATAGAAATAAAAAGCAGGCTGGCCGAACAATTACTCTGCAAGCAAGTTGATAGAGAAAGAATAATTAACTTGACAAAAAGGGAAAAAGAGATTATTGATTATACCCGGCAAGGTCTTTCTTCAAAGGAAATGGCAGGTGTTATGAATATTACAACCAAAACGGTAGAAGTTCACCGGTATAATATTCTGAAAAAATTCGGTCTGAAAAATTCTCCGGCACTGATAAATTATATTCATATAAATGGGATGGCAATGGCAGGTTAATTATTTACTACCAATGTAGAACCTCTCTTGCAAATTTCTCAGTTTGCTCCACCACTGCTTGTACGTCTTTTGATTTGATGTACGAACCAATTACATGATCGCCGGTGTTAGGCAGTGCCACTTCTCTTTTTAAACTATCTGGTGTGCCAAGTTGCGAAAACATTCTTTTCATCGCTGAAACTTTAACTATAGCATCCTGATTTTCCTCATCTTTATAATAATACAAAAGCAAGGTAGGCTGCTTTACTTTTTCAAAGGTTGATTTCTTCATAGTACTCTCCAATAGTTCTTCCAGCTGAACAGTTGATTCAATCCTGTATTTATTATTCCAGTATTGAGCATACACAGTAGTCGTATCAGTAGACTTTCTATAGGGGCCAACAACAGCTTTGGCAATCTGCAAACCCCAATGATTGTTTAACATCCATGCTTTTGAATCATTGATTTCAATATTTGGAGAGAGTAATATGAGGCCTGCAATATCAGGATATTCCGCTGCAAGTTTTAAGGCTAAAGTTCCGCCGGTTGATGTGGCCATCAAAATAACTTTCTTCCCCAATTTCTTTCCAATTGCATAAGCCTCTTTGGCAGAATTCCAGACACCATCTGCGGTGAAACTCAGCAAGGGTTCTGTTGTATCAATACCATGTGCATCTAACCGGCTAAGAAATAAATTGCATCCAAACTTTTGTGCAAACTCAAAATGCAACGGATCACCCTCTTCCTGGCTGGCCGAAAAGCCATGTAAATACACAACGGCATATTCAGTTTCGTTTTTTAGCGAATCATTCAGCCATAAAATTCTGGCTTCATTATCCGTTTTTACTTTGTGCTTTGCCTCATTATCCCCGATATATTTTTCTAAAGCAACTGATTCTGAAGGTATTGAAGGAAGGTCTTTATTGTACTTTGGAGAGGAGGGTCTGGGTCCCAGAAAGTAAACAATAATTAGCACTAAAACGATGATGCCTAACCATTTGAGAAATTTCATGGCTTTAATTTTGCTAAATCTACATTAAATCATTGTTTTTTTACTTTTAAGTCTGTATTAATTAACTGTTTAGTTTGCTCTGGCCGTAGAATTGGCGTACCTTCGCCGCCCGGAAAAGTTGAAAGG
>JBBSJN010000219.1:0-4696 GCA_038257235.1 Chitinophagales bacterium | reverse complement strand
TCCAGTTTTGTCCAATAATACTTTGGTTAAAATTTTTAAACAACTGGGGAACCCATCTATTACTGGTATAATTCCGGGTTTACCTTTTATCGACAATTTTGACGCAGCTCCGATACAATCCTATAATATGCCGCAAATTGGATTAACTGGACTGGACAGATACGATTTTATTAACAGCAATATTAATGGAAGAATAAGAACATTTTTAAATTCAGGTATTGCTTATTCGGGTAATAGGGCAATAACATTGGATGCAAGTATTATTAATGCGGGTACTACAGATTCTTTAACTGGTACTTATAATCTCGCCACTTATAATGCATCAATCAAGGATATAAGACTTGACTTCAGGTATAAGAACCATGGACAAGGATCCAATGCAGCTAATAAAGTATGGATTAGAGGTACTGATACCGATAACTGGGTTGAAGTTTATAATCTCTATACAAATCAAAATCCTGTTGATGGCTCTTATAAAGGTACTTCAAGTATTGAATTAAGTGATATACTGCAAAATGCAATACCTGCGCAAAATTTCAGTACGAGTACACAAATAAGGTGGGGGCAGTATGGTCAATCATTGGCAGCAGATAATGAAGGTAGTGCCGGATACACTTTCGATGATATTCGTTTGTATGAGGTCATGGATGATATACAAATGATAAGCATTGATACACCCATTGTGAACAGTTGTAACCTCAGCGCAAATACACCAGTAAAAATTACCATCAGAAACAGTTCAAACAATATAATCCCGGCTTCACCTGGCATACTGGTTCGCTACAAGATAAACGGTGGTGGATGGGTAAACGAAACTATTACAATTGCTATTGCAGCCAATAGTAACTATCAGTATACATTTTCAACACAAGCCAACTTATTATCAACAGGAACTTACCTCATTGAAGCAGAAGTTTCATTTCTCACTGATGATTATCATGAGAATGATACGGTCAGTATTCAATTAGTCAATACTCCGTTAGTTGTAGTTACCAATAGCACACCTTATCTACAAAATTTTGAAATTGATAATGGGTTTTGGTATAATTCCGGAAAGAATAGTACCTGGGAATATGGTACACCTGCCTCTTACAAAATAAAAAGAGCTGCTAGTGGAAGTAAAGCATGGAAAACAAGAATGGTTGGAAATCACAATGATAATGAACAATCATATCTCAATTCTCCCTGCTTTGATATTTCAACAATGACTGCAGCAACATTAAGTTTTAGTGTTGCACTTGATCTTGAAGATTGTGGAGGTAGTTTTTGTGATGGGGCTTATGTTGAATATTCAACCGATGGAAAAACATGGAGCCGCTTGGGTGCAAATGGACAGGGAACAAATTGGTATAATAAGGGATATAGCGGAAATAATCTCTGGAGTATTAAAGATTATCACCGCTGGCATGTTGCTACCATTCCACTTTCTGTAATTCCATTTCCAACAGCACAGCTAACACAATTACGTTTCAGGTTTGTATTGTCTTCAGATGCTGGTGTTAATAAGGAAGGAATAGCAATTGATGATATTCATATTTATAGTAATACTGCCGGTATTTATGATGGTATCACTATGGTGGATCCTGTTAATGCAACAATACCAGCTGGTGGATCTGGATGGGTTAATTTCTTGTCCGGCGGAAAATTAGTTGCTTCTGTTAATTCTCCGGTTCAATCTATGGGAAGTACAGATGTACAGACATATATACACACCGGTTCAACCCGGCTTAGTAATTTTCAATTTTATCATAACAGGAATATCACAATCAAACCAACTACAACTGCATTAACCGATTCAGCATCGGTCAGGTTTTATTTTCTGGATAGTGAAACAGAGAGTTTAATAAGTACAACTGGTTGTAGTTATTGTACAAGACCTGAAATGGCGTATCAATTGGGTGTTACAAAATATAGTGATCCAGATGACAATAATGAAAACGGGACAATTGCTGACAATAATATACCTGGCGGATTCTCTTTTATTAATTCAGCAAAAACAAAAATTATTCCATTCGATAAAGGTTATTATGCAGAATTTAAAGTGAAAGATTTTTCTGAATTCTGGCTCAGTGATGGTGGCCTTGATAGAAACACCCCCCTTCCACTGAAGTTGGTAAGCTTTACAGCTAAAAAAAGTAATAGTAAAGACGTGTTAACAGAATGGGTCACCAGTAATGAAGTAAATGTCAACCAATTTGAAGTTGAAGTGGCAAAAAGTAACAGTGATTACCAATTGAACAGATTTACAAAGATTGGTATCGTTAATAGCTATGGCAATTCTACTTCTGAGCAACAATACAGTTTCCTGGATGTAGAAAATAATAAAAACGGAGTACGGTACTATCGGTTAAAAATGATTGATGTTGATGGCAGCTTTACTTATTCACTAATCCGTCCAGTTGTGTTTACCAATGATGTGCAGTGGCGGGTATATCCAAATCCTTCTGCTGGTGACTTTAATTTGCAGTTTCAATTAACTGAAGGAGAATTATTATCTGTTAGGATTTACGATGGCAGTGGTAAAGTAATTAAGCAATACAGTAATTATGGCACCGGGTTTTTGCAAAAGATGACGATCGAACTTCAAAATAGTGCAGTTCCTTCCGGGCTTTATATGCTCGAAGCAGAGACCGGCGGTAAGAAGCAGTTTTTCAAATTATTGAAGCAATAAAAAACTGTCCCGATTAATATCGGGACTGTCAATATGCTAAAGGGGCAATTAATCTTCCCAGCCTTTTTTTGCAATTCCGGCGGCAATGGCAGCCAAAGCTTTTTCACCACCCATTAGTGTGGTAAGCTTATTTCCTTTTCCGTCATTACCCTGTGCCATATAAGCACCTTTTGCTGTTTTGGTAATTATAGCGTCGAACATCTCAACACCTTTTTCTTTAGTTTTTACGTTGTAAGCGGTAATCTTAACATCTGCCATTTTCAATAGTTTTTAGTTAGTAATTCACGAAATTACGCCTTAAAAGCCGTTTTAGAGGGGAAATTTGCCAACAGGGACAAAAAAGCCCTTTAGGAATCGAATAAGTTATTCATTATGAAGTAGTTAATAGTTTATTCTGTTATGAATTAGCCTGAAATAGGATTTTAGACCGGCGATTGGTTTACTAATTGGTTGCTGGGTTCTTTTTCAGAAAAAAACTGACAAGATAGATTTATTAATAATTCGTTCAGACAGGATGCTAGTAGTACTACAGCTGGGACAATAAAAATTTTTCTTCTGTAACTAAAAATCCCGACACTTGGCCGGGATTGTATGATAGAAGTTTATATTTTTTAGATATCGAGTTTCGCATACTTTGCATGGCTCTCTATAAATGCTCTTCTTGGTGCTACTTCATCGCCCATCAACATACTGAAAACCCGGTCGGCTTCTGCAGCACTTTCTATGGTTACCCTCTTTAAGGTACGGGTATCGGGGTTCATCGTAGTGTCCCATAACTGGTCTGCATTCATTTCCCCAAGACCTTTGTATCGTTGAATGTTTACGGAGTCTTCTTTGCCATCACCAATTTTTTCAACCAAAAGCTTTCTTTGATCCTCGTTGTAAGCATACTCCTGCGTTTTTCCTTTTTTGATTAAGTAAAGTGGCGGCTGTGCTATATACACATAGCCTTGCTCTACCAACTCTCTCATGTAACGGAATACAAAAGTTAAAATCAATGTGGCGATATGCGAACCGTCCACATCAGCATCCGTCATGATGATGAGTTTATGATAACGGAGCTTACTCAGGTCAAGTGCCTTTGGGTCTTCCGGTGTTCCCATTTTTACACCAAGGGCGGTAAACATATTTCTTATCTCCTCGTTGTCGTATATCTTATGCTCCATTGCTTTTTCTACGTTAAGTATTTTACCTCTTAACGGAAGAATGGCCTGAAAACTTCTGTCTCTTCCTTGCTTGGCTGTGCCACCGGCAGAATCTCCCTCCACAAGGTATAGCTCACAACGATTGGGGTCACGGTCAGAACAGTCGGCCAGTTTACCCGGCAGTCCGCCACCGGTTAATACCGATTTACGTTGTACTAATTCTCTTGCCTTTCTTGCTGCCGCTCTTGCCTGTGCTGCCAGAATAACTTTGGCAACGATATTTTTTGCTTCTCTTGGATTTTCTTCGAGGTAAGCTTCTAATGCCCTGGACATTGTTGAATCCACAATACCCATTACTTCATTGTTGCCCAGTTTGGTTTTTGTTTGTCCTTCAAATTGTGGCTCAGGAACTTTAATTGAAATAATGGAGCTTAAACCTTCACGAAAATCATCACCTTCTATTTCTACCTTGGCTCTTTCAAACAAACCATTCTTATCGCCATAGCTTTTGAAAACCCTTGTTAATGCACGGCGAAAACCGGATACATGGGTTCCACCTTCAATGGTGTTGATATTATTTACATAGGAATAAACATGTTCACTATAGCCACTATTATACATCATGGCTACTTCTACCACTACATTATTTACTTCATCTTTTCCTTCTACATAAATTACATTGGGTAAAAGTGCATTTCTTCCTGCATTTTTATCCAGCATTTCAACAAACTCCACAATACCACCTTCGCTATAAAAACTGTTTACGTAGTTATTACCCTCTTCATCTTTTTCCCGCAGGTCGGTCAATGTGATGCGTACGCCTCTGTTAAGAAAAGAAAGTTCTCTCAATCTTCCTTCTAAAATTTCTTTGTTATATTCT
>JBBSJN010000218.1:0-4717 GCA_038257235.1 Chitinophagales bacterium | reverse complement strand
TCTTCGATTCGACAGGCAACGAAATATTGAGATGACAGCAGCCAATGCTTTGAACTTTCTGCGGAAATTTATCCTGGCTAACAGTTGATAGTAAGATTATTGCCAAATCGTTACCTTTGGCCGGTTAAAATGCTTTTCTTTATAATTGAGTTATTGAAAATAAGCTCCGTCCCGATTGCTTCGGGATTTCGCTTCGCTCAACAAAGAATGATGAGCAATATTCTATCGCTGACTAACAAATAAAAAATATTATGGCTGTTGTTGATTTAGTAATGCCGAAATTGGGTGAAAGTATAATGGAAGCAACCGTTTTGAAATGGCTGAAGCAACCGGGAGATACGGTGGAGATGGATGAAACGGTGCTGGAAATTGCTACGGATAAAGTGGATAGCGAAGTACCGAGTACTGTTGCCGGTGTGCTTGATGAAATTCTTTTTAATGTAAATGATGTGGTACCGATTGGTACTGTGATAGCAAGAATAAAAACTGACGCTGCGGAAACAGTTACTCACCAACCAGAAGTTTCAACACCTGTTAAAGAAGCTGCTTCATCGCAACCAGATCAGGTGGCAGAAGTGGTGGAAACAATTCAACGTCCTGCGGTGGCACAAACACAACCAACAAATGGTTCAACTAATCGCTTCTATTCTCCCTTGGTACTAAACATTGCTGCCAGCGAAGGTGTCAGCATGGTTGACTTGGAAAATATTCCTGGCACGGGTAATGAAGGAAGAGTGACCAAGAAAGATATTTTACAGTTTGTAAGTAACCGGCAATCAGGAGGCAGCAAACCTCTGTCTACAGTTACGGCAAGGAATGAAGTTTCCGTTTCTCAATCAAGAAATGAACAGCAGCAAACAAGTAATCAACAACTAACCACCTACACAGGCAATGTTGAAATAATTGAAATGGACAGAATGCGGAAGCTGATTGCGGATCATATGGTTCGCAGCAAACAAACGAGTCCGCATGTAACCAGTTTTACAGAAGCGGATGTTACCAATATGGTAATTTGGAGAAATAAAGTGAAGAAGGATTTTGAGAAAAGAGAGGGAACGAAAATAACTTTCACTCCTCTGTTTATTGAAGCTGTTGTACGTTGCATAAAGAAATTTCCGTTGATCAATTGTTCATTGGATGGAAATAATATCATTATAAAGAAAGATATCAATATAGGAATGGCAACTGCTTTACCAAGTGGCAACCTGATTGTCCCTGTTATTAAAAATGCAGATCAATTGAATTTGGTTGGCCTTGCTAAACAAGTAAACGCTTTAGCTGATAATGCCCGCAATGGCAAACTGAAGGCTGACGATACACAAGGCGGCACATTTACTATGACCAATGTGGGAACTTTTGGCAGCTTGATGGGAACTCCAATTATTAATCAACCACAGGTTGCCATACTTGCTATAGGTGCCATCAAGAAAAGACCTGTTGTGATAGAAACACCTGCCGGTGATAGTATCGCAATCCGACATATGATGTACTTAAGTATGAGTTATGATCACCGGATTGTGGATGGCAGTCTTGGTGCTACTTTTTTAACAGCAGTTGCCAAAGAGCTGGAAAATTTTGACGGAGAAACAGATATCTGATAAAACTTATATAGACTAATTAAAAGCCTGTTTTAAACAGGTTTTTTTATATGAAGAAAAAAATTAGTATTTCAATTTGCTTTATTGTGTTAATTCAATATGCTGGCAATAGTCAACCCGGTAGTTGGAATATTGTAAATGCAAAAATAGATTTAAGCGAACGATGGAATTTATTTGGCGAAGCACAAGTAAGATCCCTGAAATTCTATGATGATTTTCATTATTACGAATTAAAAGGTGGAATTACATATGCCATCAGCAAAACATTTTCTGCCACTGCCGGATTTGGGATTTTTGACACCTACTCCTCCGGAGGAAACTTTAAGTCACCGAAGGTCAATGATGAATTTAGAAGCTGGTTTCAAATAAGTATGCAACAAAATGAAAAGCGGCTGAAATTTGAACATCGCTATCGGGCTGAGCAACGATTTACCAGTAATGGATTCCGTAATAGATTTCGATACCGGCTTAATGCCATTTATCCTTTAAACAGTGTAAAAGTTGAGCCGGGAACTTTGTTCCTAAATATTTCAGATGAGATTTTTTTTACAAATAAAGCTCCTTACTTTGAAAGGAACCGATTGTTTTTGGGTATAGGATATGAGTTTACAGAATCCTTGTCAATCCAAAGCGGATATATGAAACAATTTGACTACCGTATCAATGATGAAACAGGCAATAATTTTTTTCAAATTGCATTTTTATTTGAATTAAATCCTCTTAAAAAGAAATTAAAGTCCCGGATGCCTGGCAGTATGAACTAATTTTACTTTGTAGGACTGCCATATTTCCCATTAGTGAAAATATATTTATCTCCTTTTCGTTTCAGAATAAAAAGATTATCATACTCAGAATCTTTTAAATCGCCGGGCACTAGAGTTGAGCCTGCAATTTTATTTACAATATCATCAACAGTATTTGAGTGACCAACAATCAGCACATCACCCTTTTTAATTGCTTTAACTTTTTGAATAAATGCATTCGTTGAATCGGGTCTGCTGCTGTAAATCTGTATTGGCATTCCAAGATATAATTCCTTTAAAGGCCTGGCTGTGGAAGTGGTACGCAACGTATTGGTGGAAAAAATATGCTTTACATTTTTGCTTCCTAGCAGTTGCTTTAATGCCAATGCTCTCTCTTCTCCTTCAATTGTCAAAGGTGGGTCTGTTGAAGTTTTCATAGTTGCCATATCAATACCTGATGCTTTCTCTGCATGTCGAACTACATAGATTGTATTACTACAGGAAAAAAGTACTACCGAAAGCAATAAAATTATTAACCGCATGTGGATTGTTTTAACAAACTAAATTAAACTTCTATTTCATTTATTCCATCTTTTTTGTAAATTACTTAAACAAAAGTCATCAACACTATGAAATGAGTCTTAAAAATTATCAAGTAACTTAAATGAAAGACGAAGAAAATTTTTAAGACGAATAACATGTGGCTAAAATATTAATATTAAACACATGAAATCATTATCCGAAACCTGGTTCGCCGAAGGCCGTATTGATTTTGAATTAAAGAAATACACACTCCTCGCCTACCTGCAGGAAGTGAATAAGCACTTCGACGCAAATAAATTATATCCGCAATTGGCCGATATGGTTTTTCATTATAACAATATTGTCGCATTCCGGGAAAATAAAAAATATTTGCAGGAGCATTTTCCAAAAAAACTTACGGGGATACAAATGGAAAAACTTCAGGTTCTGTACGAACAATTGATACAGGACGATGAAATGATGCAGGAACTGGAAGACATTATCCATTATTCTGCCGCTAAGATTCAGAAAACAATCCGCAACGGAACTGAAATATATGAGTTTGTACAAGATAAGATCAGCATCAACCCTGTTGGTATTATTCCGCTTGATACGAGAGAAGGTTATTTCTTTTTAAGTTCGGGAGAAGCCAATCAAACGGATGTGTATCATTACCGGCTTTCCATATTTGAGAAGCATGATGAAAAATACAGGAGCATCCGCACCTTATTCCTTGATAACAGGCAACGGACAATTTCTCATACCTATGAAAATATTAAAGCAGATTTGATCAGGCATTGGAAAGATCTGCCCAATCCGGCAGTGTATTGTATAGAAACCAATCTAAAATTCCCCGTTGATGAAACCTTGTTGCCGGTTGCAAAAAGAAGTTTGGTAAAGTTTATAAGTGAGGCTGCCTAAAACCTCTCCCCTTTAAATTTTCTTTATTAAAATATTCTGATTCCCCTCTCCTTAAGGAGAGGGGTTGAAACATTCTTTCATTTTGAAAATATAATTAGGGTGAGGTTAATCAACTAACTCAAATCCCCAATCTTTTCCCTTCTTCACCGCAGGGATACCTTCTGTTATCCACTTTGGTGGCTTCTCTCCTTTTAATAGCCAGTCAAAATATTGTTGTTCTCTTATTGAAATATCTTTTTTATTAATACGCTGAACAAGGTTATGATCTTCTCCATTATAATTCAGCATCCAGACTTTTTTACCAAGTCTTCGCATTCCGGTAAAGAGTTCTATGCCCTGGTACCAGGGTACAGCTCCATCTGCATCGTTATGCATAATAACCAGCGGCGTTTTTACTTTTGGCAAATGAAACAAAGGTGAGTTTGCAATATAGAGATCTGGCCTTTCCCACAATGTTGCTCCCACTCTGCTTTGTGTTTTTTCGTATTGAAACTGGCGATTAACACCAGTACCCCAACGAATACCACCATAAGCACTGGTCATGTTGGCAACTGGAGCACCGGCCCATGCTGCTTTAAACATATTGGTCATAGTAATTAACTGTGCCACTTGTATGCCGCCCCAGCTTTGCCCTTGTATGCCTATGTTAGCACCATCAATCCATTTTTTCTTTGCAAGGGATTGAGCAGCACTGACCACATAATCGTATGTATTTTTTGATTGCTTCCCAGTGGTGTAATGTATATCCGGAGAAAAAACAATATAACCACGGCTTACAAAGAATGGCACATTCAAACGGCTCCCTGTTGGTGTAGGATCGATATAATCATATAAAGTGTTGGAATGGGTTTCATAGAAGTACATGATCATCGGGTACTTCTTGGTAGAGTCAAAATTTTCTGGTTTGTATAAAACACCTTCCGACATTTTACC
>JBBSJN010000217.1:0-4824 GCA_038257235.1 Chitinophagales bacterium | reverse complement strand
TTTCAACGTATAATAAACAGAACGAATCGGTTTATAAAGCAGGTTAGGATATTTAATAGAAGCCAGCACATTTTCGGCACCATCCATATCTCCGTTTTCCATATATTCCTGTATCAGGCGAAGTGGACCAAAAAAGATATGTCCGGCTACTAATATCAAACCAACAAGGTATAATGGAAAGGCGGGCCAGAAACTGGCAGAAAAATTTACATACACACCTAAAGCCACCAAGGCAATACCAATCCAAAGCCTGTATTTGATCAATAAATTATAAAACTTCATGTGTTTGGGATTTAAACCGGAGACGTTCCGGAGGAGTGCAAATATAACAGATGTCGGGAAAATGACTTTTTATTATCGCCATCCGGTAATATAGATAGTTGGGAATAAAAGCAGTAACCGTAGTTAAAGGCTGAAAGCAACGAATAAACATCTGATTACCTCTTAACGGAGCCTTAACACCTTAAATAGTAAACTATTAAGCCGCATTTTTATAACTTTACCCGATTCACTGATACTTATGAAACGCATTTTCCTTTTTTCAGGTTTTTTGTTCAGCATTTTATTTGCAGCCGCACAAACAGATTCGGGCTATGAGATTAAAGTAACTTTTAAGCCTTTCAAGAATCAAAACATCTATCTCGGCCATTATTTTGGAAAAACATATCCGATTATTGACTCCGCCATGCTGAATGAAAAAAGCGAGGCAGTTTTTAAAGGCGATGGTATTTTGAATGGCGGTATTTACCTGATCGGCTATCCAAACAAAGCTGGTTTTTTTGAGATATTGATAGATAAGCAGCAACATTTCTCCATTGTTGCTGACACTGCAACAATTGGCTCAGCAATAAAATTTGAAAACTCTTCCGATAATGTGCTTTTTAATCATTATCAACAGTTCATGACGGGGAAAGGAATGGAAATAAATAAACTTAAAGAGTCATATAAAACAAGCTCTTCCAAAAAAGACTCTGCTGCTATAAGAGAAAAGTTAACAAAGCTGGATAACGATATAACCACTTTCCGCAGTGATATTATCAAGAACTATCCTGGCAACATTCTTACTGCGTTGTTACTGACCATGAAAGAGCCAGCACTTGCCGGCCGTTTAAAAGAACCTACAACAAAAGAAGATTCACTTGCATCCTGGCAATATTATAAAAATCACTTTTGGGATGATGTAAGTTTCTACGACGGACGAATGGCCTACACTACCTTCTTTGAAGAAAAACTTGATAAATATTTTAATCAGATTGTAGTTCCTCATCCCGATTCAGTAATTCTGGAACTGGACTGGATGTTGGGTACTGCCAGCATTAATCCCGAAATGACAAGGTTCCTGCTGATAAAATTTGTGAACAGGTATCTGAATCAAAAATACATGTGGGAAGATGCCGTGTTTCTTTACCTCTTTGAAAAATATTTTGCACAGAAAGAGCATTCCTGGTTAACAGCAGCTGGTAAAAAAGTTATTACGGACAGAGCTTATAGCTTAATGGCAAACATAATGGGTACTCCGGCTTCAGATATTGAGTTGCCAGATTCTTCCGGAACAATGAGAAGCATGTTTGCCGAAAAAGGAAAGTTTACGATGGTAATATTCTGGGATCCGACTTGTGGACATTGCAAAGAAGTGTTACCTCAAATTGATTCGGTATACAGAAAGAAATGGAAAGCTGACGATGTACATATTTATGCAGTATCGAAAGAAACAGATGGCACAAAGAAAGACTGGTTGAACTTTATCAACGAAAAGAATCTTGCCAATTGGACCCATGTTTATTATTCAAAAGCGGCTGACAAAGCCAGAACAGATAATAACATTCCCGGCTATTCTCAATTGTACGATGTGCTTTCTTTTCCTACAATATATTTGCTGGATAAAGACAAAAGGATCATTGCCAAAAAACTGGCTTTAGAGCAAATTGATGATGTGCTGCAGTTAAAACTTAAAAACCAATAAATCAAACTCCTGAAAAATCCATGTCGCTTGAAATGAAGCATAAAAAATATCGGGTAATTTACACTTACAAACGACTATATTTTTTGCGGAATAACATGTGATAAAAACAAAACAACAGTAACACATGAAAAAGAAAATTTGTGCATTAACCATTGCTTGTTTCACACTATTTTCAGCATCCTCGCAAACCCTTTTTACCTACGGAAAATACAAGGCGGACGTAAATGAATTCCTGAACGCTTATAAAAAAAATAATCCGGTTACGGTATCAAACAAATCAAAGGCTATCAATGAATACCTTGATTTATATATCAAATCAAAATTAAAGATCCGTGATGCTTATGACCGCCGTTTTGATACGTTGCCTCAAATAAAAACTGAAGTAGCCAATCTGCGTACACAGATATCTGAAAACTATATGAATGATCCTGCGTTGGTGAAAAGAATGACCAGCGAAGCTTTTAACCGCAGCCTGAAGGATATAAAATTGGCGCATATTTTTATTTCATTCAGTAACGCAGCTGGAGCTGCGGATTCGCTGGAAGCAAAGAAAAAAAGAGATGCGGTTTTGCAACGATTAAAAAAAGGAGATGATTTTTCAGTAGTGGCCAAAGAAAACTCGGATGATATTGCAGCGAAAACCAATAAAGGAGAGTTGGGCTATATCACTGTATTTACATTACCCTATGAATTTGAAAATGCTATCTATAGTACACCAATTGGAAAATATTCTTCCGTAGTTACTTCAAAAGTCGGTTATCATATTTTTAAAAATATGGGAGAAAGAAAGGCAGTTGGCAAAATAAAAGCACAGCAAATTTTATTGGCTTTTCCTCCGGGAGTTGATGACGCTACTAAAAAACAATTGGGTAAGTTGGCCGATTCTTTATACAAATTATTACTTGCTGGCGAAAACTTCAATCGTCTTGCTTCTTCTTTTAGTAATGATTATATAACGGCTGCCAACGGCGGAAGCATGGCCGATGCAGGTGTAGGACAATATGAACCAGCTTTCGAAGCTGCATTATGGTCTATTCCAAAAGATGATGCTATCACTAAACCGTTTGCAACTACCTATGGATGGCATATCCTGAAACGTAATTCGATAAAACCAGTGGTAACAGATCCAAAAGACAAAGGCAATTTGCTGGAACTGGAACAGAGAATAAAAACCGACAGTCGCTGGAAATCTTCCAAAGATTTTATATACAACCAGGTTAAATCTAAAGGAGGTTTTAAAAAACAGGCCTATAGTGAAGCTGCCGTTTGGGCAATGTCTGATAGTGTGCTGGATAAAAAAACAATGTTGCCTGCAGGAAGGTCGATAATAGCAACAACAACTTTTTTTACTATCGGCGATTCTACTTACGATGCCACTGATTGGATAAATTATGCAAACACTTATCGTTACAAGCAAGATGGAACCGGTGCAAAACCATGGCCGCAGGTTATGGATGAATTTGAAAAATTTGCAATGCTGAATTATTACCGTGATCATCTCGAAGATTTCAACGAAGAATTCCGTAGCCAAATGGCAGAATTTAAAGATGGAAATATTTTCTTCGAAATAATGCAACAGGAAGTCTGGAATAAGGCTCAACTGGATACCGCAGCCTTATTATCACTCTACGAAAAGAATAAGTCAAAATACCAATGGAATAAAAGTGCAGATGTAGTTATACTTTTTTGTTCCGATCAAACCATTGCCATCACAGCTTACGATCTTATAAAAAAGAATCCTTCTGGCTGGCGGGAAGTTGTCGAACAATATTCTGAAAAGATAGTTGCAGATTCGGCAAGATATGAATGGGAACAAATACCCAACTTAAATAAAACAGTGCCAAAAACCGGAATGATAACAGCACCACTGCTTAATAAAAATGATAACACAGCTTCATTTGCCTACATTGTTCAGGTATATGATCAGCCAATGCAACGAGGCTATGCGGATGCAAAAGGTTTGTTGATTAACGATTACCAGACAATAGTTGAAGAAAAATGGAATGAGGCCCTGAGAAAAAAGTATCCCGTAGTTATCGACCAGAAAGTGTTGAGTAGTATTTCTAAATGAAGCTAGGAGTTTGAAAGAGGGAAAGAGAAAAAGAGTTATTACAGGCTTGCTTCTTTCCTCTTTTATATTTTCTAAATTGAAATTTGTTCTAGTGTTTAATATTAAAACTTTATTACTGAAAGACTTAATACAAAAAGTTGAGGAATACTACTCTCAGTAGATTCTCCTTAACTCTTTTGCCTCTTTAATACTCCTAGCCTACAAATCCTTCACCACTCCAGCCACCACATGCGGACGACCCAACGTATAATAATGTAAGGCAGGGACACCGTTTTTCTTCAGATCTTTTGATTGCATTAATAACCACTCGGCACCAACTTGTTCCACATCTGCATCTGTTTTACAATTCAAGATGGCCTGCGAAAGATCTTCAGGAAGATCAATATGAAATATTTTAGGAAGAATAGTTAATTGTTTCTTGGAATACACAGGTTTCAAACCCGGAATGATGGGAACGTTGATACCACTCTCCCGGCAGGCATTGACAAATGCATAAAATTTAGCATTGTCAAAAAACATCTGTGTTACGATATAATCAGCGCCTTCATCCACTTTTTGTTTCAGGTATTGCAAATCAGTTTTCATATTCGGCGCTTCAAAATGTTTTTCGGGATAACCTGCCACGCCGATACAGAAATCTGTCTTATGTGTATTCTTTAGTTCATCTTCAATATATATACCTGCATTTAAGTTTACCACCTGCTTTAAAAGTTCATTGGCATATTTATGTCCGTCGGGTTCTGGTTCAAAGGCACTTTCATTCTTAGCAGCATCACCACGAAGCACCAAT
>JBBSJN010000216.1:0-4829 GCA_038257235.1 Chitinophagales bacterium | reverse complement strand
GTTACTTCATCCAGCAATTCTTCAACAGTCAGTTTTCCTAAATCAACTATGTTGGAATCACCTTTAGCAGAAAGTTGATCAGCCGCATCAGCTTCAACAGAAGATTTTATATCGTCTTTTTTCTTCTTATCGCTTTTGTTGCTTAATGGCTGCGATAATTTAGAACCATCACGGTACAATGCATTTGCTTTTAAGCCAAGCTGCCAGCTCAGGTAATAAGCATCTGCAATTTCTTCCACTTTTGCTTCGTAAGGCAGGTTGATAGTTTTGGAGATAGCACCACTGATAAATGGTTGTGTAGCTCCCATCATACGAATATGGCCATGTGCATGAATATAACGTTGGCCTTTTTGTCCGCATCTATTGGCACAGTCAAAAACGGGCAGATGTTCTTCTTTTAATCCTGGTGCTCCTTCAAGCATCATCGTTCCACATACATAGTTGTTAGTTGCTTCTATTTGATCATCAGTAAATCCAAGAGCTTCCAGCATACTCCACTCTCCATCGTTATATTCTACTTCAGTAAAGCCAAGTCTTTGCAAGCACTCTTCGCCTAAAGAATATTTATTAAAGATGAATCCTACTTCGAATGCAGTCAATGCAGCAGCATCTAATTTTTTAATTTCATCTGCAATAAATCCTTTCTCGCTTAATGTCTGATGATTGATATGCGGCGCACCAGCAAAAGAAGCCGACCCTGTTGCATATTTAATGATAGCGTCAGACTCTTTTTGCGAATAACCCAAATGCTTTAATGCAGATGGTACAGACTGGTTGATGATTTTGAAATAACCACCACCAGACAATTTTTTAAATTTCACTAATGCAAAATCCGGCTCTACACCTGTAGTATCACAATCCATTACCAGGCCTATTGTTCCTGTTGGTGCAATAACAGTAGCCTGTGCATTTCTGTAACCGAACTTCTCTCCCATTTCCACAGCATCATCCCATGCTTTGCAAGCTGCTTTCAATAAGTAATCAGGGCAATATTTTGATTGAATACCTTGTGGCTTCAAACTCAATCCTTCATATTCATCCGCATCATAAGCAGCAAGGCGATGGTTACGCATTACTTTCATCATGTGCTCCTTATTGTCCTCATATCTTGGAAATGCACCTAACACACTTGCCATCTCTGCAGATGTTTTGTAGGCAACTCCAGTCATGATAGCGGTGATTGCACCTGCAATTCCTCTTGCTTCTTCGCTATCGTAAGGAATACCGCTAACCATCAGCATAGTACCAAGATTAGCATAACCTAATCCCAATGTTCTGTACTCATAACTCAACTGAGCCACTTCTTTTGAAGGGAATTGCGCCATCAATACAGATATTTCCAACACAACTGTCCATAATCGGCAATTGTATTCATACCCTGTTACATCAAATGTTTTTTTCTCTGCATCATAAAATTTCATCAGGTTAGATGAAGCAAGGTTACAGGCAGTATTATCAAGGAACATATATTCAGAGCAAGGATTAGAAGCTCTGATCTCTCCACCTTCCGGGCAAGTATGCCATTCGTTGATAGTAGTATTGTATTGTGTTCCCGGATCAGCACAACGCCATGCAGCGTATGCAATCTGGTTCCATAATTCTCTTGCAGGTAATTTCTTCATCACTCTTCCATCCATTCTTCCTTTCAGTTCCCAATCTTCATTGTTATCTAATTTCTCGAAGAATGAATTAGGAATACGGATAGAGTTGTTTGAATTTTGTCCGCTAACGGTTTTGTAAGCCTCATCTTCATAACCGGAAGGATAACCCGCTGCAATCAATGCACCCACTTTCTTTTCTTCTTCCACTTTCCAGTTGATGAAGTCAACAATTTCCGGATGGTCTAAATCCAGGCAAACCATTTTAGCCGCACGACGGGTAGTACCACCGGATTTTATAGCACCAGCAGCCCTGTCGCCTATCTTTAAGAAACTCATTAATCCGGATGAACTTCCACCACCGCTTAATTTTTCGCCAGAGCCACGAAGGTTAGAATAGTTTGTACCTACACCCGAGCCATATTTGAAAATTCTTGCTTCACGAACCCATAAATCCATAATTCCGCCATCATTCACCAAATCATCATCAACACTCAGGATGAAGCAAGCATGCGGTTGTGGACGTTCGTATGCATTCTGAGACTTCTTTAATTCCCCGTCATTTGCATCTACGTAGTAATGGCCTTGCGGCTTACCAGTGATACCATAACTTTCATGCAAACCGGTATTGAACCACTGTGGCGAATTAGGCACACACATCTGGTTAAGGATGCTGTATACTAATTCTTCGTAAAATATCTGTGCATCTTTTTCAGACGCAAAATATCCATTGCGATCGCCCCAAGCTTTCCAGCAATTGGCTAAACGGTGAGACACTTGTTTTGCAGACGTTTCTCTGCCAAGGCTACCATCAGGTTGCGGTACTCCGGCTTTACGAAAATATTTTTGGGCAAGTATATCGGTTGCAATCTGACTCCACTGTTTGGGTACTTCCACATTGTTCATTTCAAACACCGTTTCTCCATTCGGGTTACGAATAACTGAAGTACGGTAATCATACTCAAACATGTCAAAAACATTCACGTCGTCTCGGGTAAAGCGACGAGAAAACTGCAAGCCGCTTTTTGCGGATGCTTTGGTTTTGGTAGCCATAACTAAAAAAATTTCTCGGGTTAAGTAATTGTGAACCGTGATGACGAAAATATTTTTAAGTATCTGTAATTCATAGCCTGAAATATGCACATTCTGTGGATAAGCGGATGTTGAAAACCGCCAAAGCAAGCCTGTATTGCTTCTTATCATTTTTTCACAGCAGGCCTTAATTTTTAGGGTAATTTTTTTTGGAAATATTGTTCCGTCAGCCTAGCAAAATAAATGGTTAACTCTTTGTGACACAGAACCTAAATCAGACAAGGGTTTTTACGTTTTCATCGTCTGAAAGCATTGATTTTACTCACTTTTTTCAATCAATATTTCTGAAAGTCTTTACAGCAAAGCCTTACAGGCAATTGGCAATTTTAAAAAATAATTTGTTAAAAAAGGAGACCCGATTTTCGTTTGTGGCATACGTAAGATACTGTTTGGATTTTAGTGACGACAGTTCTCATTTTATCTCATTTTAAAAACCTGAACCTTCGCTATTTTCGTTTATGATAAAGCCTTTAAGGCAGCCAAATTATATTAAATATCTATTTGTGCTGCAAGTGGGCAATGCCGAAAGTTTTTTGCATTTTTGCAAATAACAACCCTTACCGGATGAAGTCAATGATATACAATACGCTGGCCGCTAAAAAAATACAGGGCATAAAGTCTTTTGCTGTTCTTATTGACCCTGATAAGGTAAATAAAACCATGCTGGATGAACTCACTGAACTTTCTGTAACTGCAAAAGTTGATTATTTATTAGTTGGAGGAAGTCTGGTTATTTCCAATCACCTGGATGAATGTGTGCAGCAAATAAAGCAAAGCTGTGATATTCCGGTTATTCTTTTCCCCGGCAGTCCATCGCAGATAAGTAAATATGCAGATGCCTTGTTGTATCTCTCTTTAATATCCGGCCGTAATCCTGAATTATTAATCGGGCAGCATGTGGTTTCTGCGCCATTTGTAAAACAAAGCGGACTGGAGATAATGCCAACTGGTTATATCGTTGTAGATGGTGGGGCTCCTACTACTGTTTCTTATATCAGCAATGCTGCTCCTATACCAGCTGATAAAAATGAAATAGCTATGTGTACTGCAATGGCTGGTGAAATGCTGGGCATGAAATTAATTTATATGGACAGCGGTAGCGGTGCCAAACGACCTATTACCGAAAGCATGATAAAAGCTGTTGCCGACCAGATAGAAGCTCCTTTAATTGTTGGTGGCGGCATACTACAACCAGAAAAAGCATACCTGAATTGCAAGGCCGGTGCTGATGTGATTGTAGTTGGAAATGCAATTGAAAAAGATGCATCGCTGATTAAAGAGATGAGTGATGCGGTGCATAGTGTGCCGGTTAAGGTTTAACGCAAATCTCCCACCTTCACTCTGGTTGGTGTAGCTGTTCCATCAATTATACTTTTCGAACTAAGGGCAATTGCTTTAATGATCATAGTCATGTTTTGCAGATCCAATGTTTCTATATGATCGGTTACCATATGATAATTGGGTTCATTGTCCATTTTAGAAGTGGAAATAGTATGTGCCGGCACTCCCAGCCTTGCCAGCGTTGCATTGTCAGAACGATAAAATAATTGCTGCGATGGATAAGGATCAGGATAAAAAGTAAAACCTGTTCCCTCTAAATCCTTTTTCAAAATTTCACCCATATCTGTTTTCTCATAACCGGTGATATAAGCAGCATTCTTTCCCCATTTACTATCGGTACCAATCATTTCAATATTAAACATAGCTATTACTTTATCCGGGTCCATCAGCCGGGAAAAATATTGAGAACCGAAACCACCAACTTCTTCTGCAGTAAATGCTACAAACACAATTGTTCTTTCATTATTATTTACCTGCTTAAAATATTTTGCCAGCATAATTACAGCTGTGGTACCGGCAGCATCATCATTGGCTCCGTTGTAAATCGAATCCCCATTTACAGGTTTGCCAATACCGATATGATCATAGTGTCCTGAAAAGACAACATACTCTTCTTTCTTACCTGCCTGTCCGGCAGGCAGGCTTTTTCCAGGCAGCACACCAACTACATTTGCCAGCTTTTGTTCTGTTATTTCATGTGTGGAAGCTATTTCATAATTTGTTGGTTCTGTATCTGATAAAACAAAAATTACATTGGTGTTTGTTTTAAACATTGTATTTCTCAATCTGCCAAGATTG
>JBBSJN010000215.1:0-4992 GCA_038257235.1 Chitinophagales bacterium | reverse complement strand
CCAAAATAAACGACAAGCATATTGAAGAGCCAGAAAATAATAAAACAAATGGCGGGACCGGTTTCTAATCCGAAGGAAGCAGGAAATATTTGTGGCATCGTTGCTAGTGATGGAATCCAAAGTTTCATCATCTGAAAAATGGCAAATCCACCAATCCATGTTTGAATGCCAAACCAACCACAGGCAACGATGGCTCTTAACATAGCAGGAATGTTTGCACCCCTGGTTCCAAAACTTGCTCTTGCAAAAACAGGAAAAGGAATTCCATATTTCGCTCCTGCATGTCCATTTAATATCATCGGGATTAATACAACTGTATTTCCAATAAAAATGGTAAGAACGGATTGCCACCAGTTCATTCCGCCCTCTATCAATGAACTGGCCAGCATGTATGTTGGTATGCACAAACTCATACTAATCCATAAAGCTGCATAGTTCCAGGTGCCCCATGTTCGTTTGTGTTGGGGAATGGGGGCAAGGTCTTCGTTGATGAGAGAAGGCGAAGCCCCCTTAAACCTGCCTGCCGGCAGGCAGGTCCCATCACTAGGGGGGACTTCAGCGTCTGATATTATTGAATTTTCTTTATTCATTCTGATGATATCTTATTTAGTTATTCTGTATCGTCTCCGTAGGAGGCTAATCTTTAAAGGGATTAAATTATTATGTTTTGTCCAACTCCGTAGGAGTTGAATATATATCATCGAAAAATTCAAACAGGTATTTATCTTCATATTCAACAGCAAAATCTTTCAATAAAGAAGTGTATTCTTCCCTGAATGAAGTTTTATGATGATGTGCGTCCTGGTTTTGGATGTATTTGCATATTTCATCAATATCACGAAGACGATAAGAGAAAGCACCATAGCCTTCCTGCCAGTTAAATTTTTCTTTTGCCAGCTTTCTTTCGTCTATCCACAAACTACTGGCGACTTTTATATCTTTTACTAAATCTGGAATTGAAACCGAAGGTTTGTAGCCAATAAAAATGTGAATATGGTCTGCTACGCCATTAATCGCCAACATTTTGTTTTTTTTATTTTGTACAATGCCAGTTATATATTTATACAGTTCATTTTTCCATGCTGATTGAATAAGACTTTCCCGCCATTTTACGGCAAATACAAATTGAATATATAATTGTGTGTATGTATTGGGCATTGCTGTTTGATTGTTTGTTTGTTCGACCCCTACGGGGTCGATGGTTTTTATTGCTATTTGCAGTCTATAAATAGTAAACTCCTACGGAGTTGTTTATAGTTTATAGAAAAAAAATTTGTTTAATTTTTTTCTAGGTTTAATTTCCGATAATTTGAATTTTCATTCTCCATTTGAAAATTAAAATCTTTAAGGTTCTAAAGCCCCTCCTTCGGAGAGCCTGTCCCGCCGATTTGGCGGGAGGTTTGGGGTGGCCATTCCTCAGGGGTTGGGGAGGCTTTCATCCGCAATCTTTATCGCTTCACTGATTATCGCCAACCCTTCATTAATCTGTTCTTTTGTTACAATTAATGGTGGTGCAATAAAAATAAAACCCCAACGAACAAAAGTGTACATGCCAAGTTCTTTAATCTTCGCCGCCACTTTATTCATCACCACCATTTCTTCAGGCTTGGCATTAAAAGGAGCCATTGGCTCTTTTGTTTTTCTGTTCTTTACCAGTTCAATACAACCGAGCAAACCTGTATTTCTGAAATCGCCAATGCTTGGATGTTTTTGTTTTAACTTCTCTACTTCCTTTTCCACATATTTTCCCATGGCTACACAATTCTCAATCAAATTATCATCTTCATAAATTTTTAATGTTTCCAATGCAGCGGCACAACTAACAGGATGAGCAGAGTAGGTGAGACCAAGAGCCAGCACTGTATCGTCATACTTTGCAGCAATTTTATCTGACACCATTAAACACCCGAATGGTAAGTAACCACAGGTTAACCCTTTTGCCATCGCAATCATATCGGGAACGATGCCATGATTTTCAAAACCAAACCACTTGCCTGTTCTTCCAAAACCACTCATTACTTCATCCATGATTAATAAGATGCCATGCTTGTTGCAGATTTCCCGTACTGCTTTTAAATAACCAACCGGGTATTGCAAACAACCCGATGAACCGGATTCGCCTTCGAGTAAAATCGCAGCAATGGTTCCCGGTCCTTCGTATGTAATTATTCTTTCCAGTGATGCTACTGATTCTTTTAAAAAACTTTCTTCGCCATATTCCCATCGGTATAAATAGGGTAAATCAAAATGTACAAAGTTGGGAGCTTGTTGTGCATCCATAGGAATTCTTCTCGGATCGCCGCTTGCAGACATAGCACCAATTGATGCACCATGATAAGATTGATAACGGCTGAGAATTTTATGACGCCCTGTATAAAGCCTTGCCAGTTTTAATCCGTTTTCAATAGAAGTTGCACCACATAAAGTAAAAAATGCTTTGTTCAAATCACCCGGACAAATCTCGGCCAGTTTCTTTCCCAGCTCACCACGGACTTTGGTTACACAACTCGGCGTTACATAACTCACTTCCTGCATTTGTTTTATAACCGCATTGGTGATGCGCTGGTCACCATGCCCAATATTCACATTCATCAACCCCGATGAAAAATCAAGATAACGTTTGCCATCATAGTCGTATAGGTAAACACCTTCGGCATGTTTTACGGCAATCGGATTGGTGCCTTTTTGTTTGCTCCAGGAAAAGAGAGTGTAGTCCTGATTATTCTGGATTATCTCCTGTGCTTCACTGATTGTTTTTGTACTCATAAATTATTTTTTTGTTATCAACTTTAGTTTTTCATGGCATCGCCTGTTGTGTCACTCACTTCATCGTTCGGTCCGAAGGATCCTTTGGATAATTCTATTCAGCATATCAGCCAGAGGCCGTAAAGAACATAGTTGCTGCGAAGTCGGAGACTTCGCAGAGCGATATTCGGTAATTCTATTCAGCATTTTCGATATACACTATCGTTATTAGTTAACTACTAGCGAAAACCTTTAAAAAATTCATTGTCTATCTCAAAAACGGTAACAGGCTTAAGGCCTAAATGGTGTTTTTCAAATAGTTCAACTAGTCTATCACCATCAATTAATTCTATTGGTGTCACACCGTCACGACTTGCTTCATTTTTAGCTTCTTTGGTAAATCTTCCTGTGGTAATTATTAACCCCTTTTCACCTCTGCCTTGCATTGCTCCTCTAAAATCACGGACATGGTGTGGTGAAACTATTTCTTTATATCGCTTACATTGAAAAACTATATTTAGACTTACGACATCATTAAGTTTAACAATCCCTTTTCCGTCAATACCCTGGTCTCCTGAACCACCTGTTATTGTAATGTCATTAATTCCGATTTCTATTAATAAACGTTTGCATAACTTCTCAAAACCTGAGGCAGGAAGGTTTTGAATTAAGTTTAATAAACCAACTGAATGCTCTTCATCTTCAGTTGAAGTTGTTGCAAATTCTTCTTCTGTTTTTTTGGGAGCAATGCTCGGTACTTTTTTTACACTTTCTTGAACACCTTTAAAAAGTGAATATACATCGTCGTCATTTAATTTTTTCTCCAATCCTTCATTCGTTAATCTCCATATTCCTCTTTGTGCATTGTCGATTAACCCGGCTTTAAATAGGTAAAATCTGGCCCATTGAATTTGATTCCTAATTCTAGATTGTCCATTTGAGGTAGGTTCTTCTAACTCTTCGTCAGTTATGCCTAAATTTTCAATGATTTGTTCGATTATGTTTGAAGAGTTCCCCGCTCCACCATTTGCTTGAAGCGTTGTTAAAACGGGATTTATATATTTTAAGAATTCGGGTCCTTTCATACTGTTGGTCTTAATGATTTTTTTCATTATTTACTCTTCGCTTTATTTATTTTCTTATGATATAAATTCCCAACTGCAAAACAACTCACCCCGATTCACTAAAGAAAAATATTTCCCTCAATTCGCCCCGCCCAAGCGAGGACGTTTCGGTAAATCAACATTTTTCTTTAGTTCTTTATACAAATAAGAACGACTCAATGACCTAAGTTCCCTTTAGGCCCGCCCGGACGACCCCGTCGGACGGGGACAGGGTTCCTAATTTTTTAAATACATTACTGATTTCGGTGTTGTAATTATCCTTTTCACTTGCCTGGTTTTCATCGCTTCATTTATGTGAATGGTTGTTAATTTAATGGTTGTTTTTATTGGTTGCCCGGTATTATTTGTAAAACAAAAGAATAAATTCCCTTTTCTTGGTTCCATGCGGGAATAATCATTTATTGCTTTTCCTTTTTTCATCATTCGGAACTGTGCTCCGGTTAAAAACAGTTCCGCATTTTCGCCTTCAACAATCCAGTAATCAATTTCGGGGCCTTCGCTTAGCTTTTTAATGGTTACTGCTGCATTCATGGCTATTGCTGCCATTAAATTATAATTTTTCAGCTTTGTGTTAGCAACCAGTTCATTGTTTTTTTCTGCAAATGCATTTTTTCCTTCGTCATTTGTATATAGATAATAACTCCAGGCTACAATGTTTTCAGGAAATGTAAAATTTAGAGTGGTCTTATTTGCAGTGCCTGCGGGAGTGATATTTGCAACACGATCCTGGTAGTTGGTGATAACGGTATCAGTATTATCAAGGTATGTTTCCTCTTCTGTTGTATAGGCAGTGTCATTTATAACATGGGTATAAACCGTAGTATTAAAAACCTGTGTTGCTTCTGAGGCAGGCACCCTCTGAATTTTATAATTACAAATCCGCACAATAATAGAAGAATTAGTAAACCGGAATTTATAAATACCGGTTTTTGAAACCTCGATAACTTTACCTGTTATTTTCTTTGTTTTATAATCAATATATCTTGATGTGCCGGGCATTTCCACGATTTCAACTTCCTTCAATTCTTTGCCTTTTGTTTCTTCGAAATCAAAAATTATTTTATCTCCGGCTGCAAAACCGAAATAAAGAATTTCTTCACCCATCAGCCCCACTTTCAGATTG
>JBBSJN010000214.1:0-5013 GCA_038257235.1 Chitinophagales bacterium | reverse complement strand
TCCCATCCAGGAAAAATTATAGGAGTATTGCTTTTTATTGGACTCAATATTAAAATCCGTGGCTGCTCTGAGCAATGCAGCATCTTCTCCAAAACTTTCAATACGTTCTTCTCTTTCTTTGTTAAAGTCCTGAATCGGGTTACTCATTTTTTAAAACTTGTTTTAATTTAGTTGTATCACCCCAAAAATTCATTGGTTCAAAATCCGGATACGGATAATAGCCAAGGTTCAGGGTGATTTTCTTGTTTATACTCTTCAAATAATTTTCTACAAAATTTTGCACGGTTACCGGTTCTCCGCTACAATTATTTATTACACCTTCAATTTCAGTTTGTATACTTATTTTGACAATATTCTCAGCCACAGTTTCCACTGGCAAATAGTCCCTTACCTGCTGACCCGCACTCATATTAAATGTCTCATCCCCTCTTAATAAGGCAGCATCCAACTGCGAAAGTAAGGAATTAGGATTTTGCCCTTTCCCATACATATAAAACAACCGCACCCATTTCAGTGAAAAATTGAATTTAGCTTGTAGCCCTTCCAACTGTATTCGTAAAGTATCCTTTGCTCTACCATATGGATTATCAGGCTTGGTTTTCATTCCTTCTGTTAAACAGCCCTCCTGCAAACCATACTCAAAACAGGTTCCGGTAATTGTCAGATCAGTTAATCCGTTACAAATAAGATTTTGCAGAAAAGAATAATGCCGGGGCAAATTAATTTCTTCATGAAATGAAGACTTATAATTAGGTAATCCTTCCCAGGCAAGATGTATCAGTAAATCAGGTTTATTAAAGAGGCTATAATAATCAACGGCGTTATCAAATGAGTCAAGATTGAAAGGAATATATGAAACGGCATCAAACCATTCCATTGCAGAAGCTTTGTCTTTATTAACAGAGCTGACAATTACTTCATGCTGCTGCACAAGAAGTTCTTTTACCACATAATTGCCAATAAAACCTGTTGCCCCTGTTACCAATACTTTCATTGAAAAATATTAAATCAGTTCTAATTGTGGAACAGGAATTACGAATTTCCCACCCCAATCTTTTATGTAAGAAAGTTGTAAAGTTATTTCTTCTTTTAAATTCCAGGGAAGTACGATTACAAAATCAGGTTTATTTTCTTTAAGATAATCTTCATTCACTACCGGAATATGACTCGCCGGCAACCATTTATTTTGTTTGTTGGGGTTGGCGTCCACAACAAATTCAATCAGATCGTTTTTAATTCCGCAATAGTTCAACAATGTATTGCCTTTTGCTGCTGCTCCATAGGCTGCCACTTTTTTCCCAGCTCTTTTTTGTTCTATCAAAAATGAAGTAATGTCTAACTTAACTTTCAAAGCCTTTTGCTGAAAGCCACTGTAATAATCAAGACTAGTTATTCCTTTCTTCATCTCCTTCTCAATAAGCAGCCCTACATTTTCGGAAACTGTTTTACTTGAATCTTCTTTATGTTTTGCATAGATACGAAGAGAGCCGCCGTGTGTCGGAATCTCATCTACATCAAATAATTCAAGACCTTGTGTCTCAAAAATCTGCTTTACCGTATGAAATGATAAGTAAGAGAAATGCTCATGATAAATAGTATCGAACTGATTGTTATCCACCAATTGCATCAGATGAGGAAATTCCATCGTTATAACACCTGAATCAGCCAATAATATCTTCATCCCTTTTACAAAATCAACAATATCGGGAACATGTGCAAGCACATTATTACCCAGGAGTAAATCTGCTTTTACTTCCCAATGATTCCTTAAGCGGTCTGCCAGTTCAACTCCAAAAAACTCAACAATTGTTTTTATTCCTTTCCCCATTGCCACTTCTGCAGTATTGGCTGTGGGTTCAATACCCATCACAGGAATATTTTTTTCTTTAAAGTATTGTAATAAGTAACCATCATTAGATGCAATCTCTATCACCTGAGAATCTTCATTCAATCCAAATTTATCCGTCATCAGGTCCGTGTACTGCTTTGCATGAGCAAGCCAGCTGGTTGAATACGAAGAAAAATACACATAGTCACTGTCGAAAATTGCATCTGATTTTTTATATTCATCCACCTGTACCAGAAAACAATTATGACAGGTAAAAACTTTTAACGGAAAAAAAGTTTCTGGTTCATTCAATTGCTCTTTAGTTAAAAAAGAATTTGAGGCCGGTGAATTTACCAGGTCTATAAAAACATGTTCAAGTTCAGTATTACAAAATCTGCAATGCATAATTAAATTCCTTTAAAATCTTCGTTTATAAACGGGTGAACATTGTCCCTGTCAGAAATTACAGTAACTGGCAACGGCCATTCAATATTTAGCTTCGAATCATTATATTTTATTCCTGCCTCTGCTTCAGAATTATAAACCGCTGTATGATGGTATAACAATTCACAATTTTCACTCAGGCATTGAAAGCCGTGTGCAAATCCTTCCGGTATGTACATCATCGTTTTATTTTCGGCTGACAATTCAGCACCAAACCATTGTAAAAATGTTGAGGACCCTTTACGTAAATCTACAATTACATCAAACACAACTCCGGCAATACACCGAACCATTTTAATTTCTGAAAATGGTTGAATCTGATAATGCATACCTCTCAATGTTCCTTTTTTATAACTGACAGAATGATTCATTTGCACCCAATCTTTTGTATGTCCAATCTCACTGAATTCATTCTTGCAATAATATCGGACAAACCAGCCCCTTTCATCACAAAAAGGACTCAGGTCTATCAAATAACTACCCTGTAATTTTGTTTGAGTAAAGATCATACCTCAAAATATTTTTTGATTTGCTGTAATGTAAAATCAAGTTGCTGATCAGTCTGTTGCTTATACCAGTTGATTGTCCATTGAATGGCTTCATTTCCTGATGATTTCGGAATCCAGTCAAGCTCATCTTTGGCTTTGCTGATATCAAGTTTTAATAAACCGGCTTCATGTGGTTCGTTTGGATTGGATTGATCTGTCCAGTTGCCATTGCCCCAACATTTAATTGCCTGTTCTACCAATTGCCTTACGGTAAAATGGTCTGACGGTAATGGACCAAAATTATATGCGGTAGAAAATTTTTTGGGTTGTTGATCTAATAGCATTCCTAATTGCAAATAACCACTTAATGGCTCCAGCACATGTTGCCAGGGGCGAACTGCTGAGGGGTTACGAACTATGATATCCATGTTTGCTTGCAATGACCTGACGATATCAGGAAGGATCCTGTCTTTACTCCAATCTCCTCCTCCTATTACATTACCAGCCCTGGCACTGGCAACTGCTTTTTGATGTTGCTTATAGCTGTTGTAATTGAAAAAAGAAGTACGAAAAGAATCAACTACCAATTCAGTGGCAGCCTTACTTGCACTGTAAGGATCATATCCTCCCAGTTGATCTTCCTCATTATATAAAATATCCTGTTCTTTATTAGCATATACTTTATCCGTAGTAATAACAACGGTTGTACATTTTTTATTTAGTTGCGTAATTACTTCCAGCAGATTTGCAGTTCCAACAACATTCACTTCAAAAGTTTCGGCAGGAATTTCATATGAACGCCTTACTAGCGGTTGCGCAGCTAAATGAAAAACAAAATCTGGTTGAAAAGAATCAATTTCTTTTTGAAGTCGCTGCTTATCCCTTATATCTGCAATTATACTTTCGCCGAATGCATGAGGCACTAACCGGTTATATAATCCATCATATTCCGGCTCCAGCGCATACCCTTTAATTTTTGCGCCAGCCAAATGCAAACATGCCATTAACCAAGCTCCTTTAAAACCGGTATGACCGGTAATAAATACTTTTTTGTCTTTATAGTATGAAAGAACTTCCTGCATTACCAGATCTTCCATTTTGCCTGGTTCGTCTGCCAGAGTGATTCTAATTCTATTTTATCTCTTAATGCATCCATCGGTTTCCAAAAACCTTTATGCTTATAGGCTGTTAATTGTCCGTCATTGGTAAGTTTTTCCAACGGCTCATCTTCCCACATCATGTCATTCATATCACCTTCCAGATAATTAAACACTTCAGGTTTCAATACAAAAAAACCACCATTGATCCATTTACTTTCATCCTTTGCTTTTTCCCTGAATGAAACAACATCTCCATTGTCCGACAGATCCATTCCACCAAACCTTGCATCCATTTGCACTGCGGTTACAGTAGCAATTCTATTATGCTTTTTGTGATATGCCAGTAATTCTTTAATATTCACATCGCTTACTCCATCACCATAGGTAAGCATGAATTCTTCATTACCTATGTATTTCTGTACTTGCTTTAATCTTCCTGCTGTTTTTGTATGCTGACCGGTTTCAACTAAAGTAACTTTAAAGGATTCTGTATTGCTGCCATGTACTTCTACCTTATTATTTCCGAGTTCGATTGTGATATCAGAATTATGAATGAAATAATGCATAAAATATTCTTTGATAATGTATCCTTTGTAACCAAGGCAAATGATAAAGTCATTAAAGCCATACTGACTATAAATTTTCATGATATGCCATAGAACAGGTTTACCGCCTATTTCAACCATCGGTTTTGGCCTTGTATCTGTTTCTTCAGAAATCCGGGTACCTAATCCACCGGCGAATATTACTACTTTCATTAATTTGGTTTATTTAGGCGCAAAAATACTTTATTTCGTCCTCGTAAAACAAAAAGAAATAGCATCAGGAAACGATAGTTATTCCTCATTTATAACCTGTAAAAAATGGTTCATTCCCTGCATTTTTCTATCGTCTAAAGTATAGCTGAGATGATGTTGATAATATTTTTTCAGATCAAATAAATTAAAAGGAGTTTCAGCAACTATCCCATCAATTTTATCTAACCCAAAAGCATTTGCCTCGTTAAATAATTTAATAAAATCTGATGAAAGAGGTTTTGTACTTACACAGGCTGCAAACACAAACGGCAAACCCGTAATTTTTCGCCATTCTGATCCAAGATCATAAATAAATGTAGAGATTTTACGCTGTTCAAAAGCTCTGTCGCCAATTA
>JBBSJN010000213.1:0-5043 GCA_038257235.1 Chitinophagales bacterium | reverse complement strand
TATCTTCGCCGACTACTCCACGTAGTTGACACGGCATGTTGTAAGCCGGTGGTACAAATAACTTTCGCTGATTCAGACCCTACAACATCTTAGCCAGCCCCATATTTTAATTATTAAACGTAATGGCTTTTAAGCAATTATTTATTATTGAACCTATCCTTAGGGCAGTAGCCGCAGAAGGATACACAATTCCAACACCTATTCAGCAACAGGCAATCCCTTTGGTATTGCAACGTAAAGACTTGCTGGGCTGTGCACAAACTGGTACCGGTAAAACAGCAGCCTTCGCTATTCCAATTTTGCAGATTCTGCATGAACAAAAGCCAATGGCTCCCGGTATCAAAGTATTAATATTAACACCTACAAGAGAACTGGCTATTCAGATAGATGAAAGCTTTGCAGCGTATGGTAAGTATACTGGCCTGCGAAACACCGTTATATTCGGCGGCGTATCACAGTTGCACCAGACCAATGCATTAAAAAGAGGAGTAGATATTTTGGTAGCCACTCCCGGCCGCTTACTCGATCTAATGAACCAGGGTTTTATCAATCTGAGATCATTACAAATATTTGTATTAGATGAAGCAGACCGCATGCTCGATATGGGGTTTATACATGATGTAAAAAGAGTGATAGCTAAACTACCGCCAAAAAGGCAAACACTTTTCTTCTCAGCCACTATGCCGCCAGAAATACAAAAACTGGCCAATATATTATTAACCAATCCCTCTAAAGTAGAAGTAACGCCTCCCTCTACAACGGTAGAAAAAATAGAACAAAGTCTCTACCATGTAAACAAACAGGAAAAACCAGAATTGCTCTTGCATTTATTAAATGATACGGCAATAAAAACAGCATTGGTATTTACCCGTACCAAACACGGAGCAAATAAAGTAGTAAAGATTCTTGACAGGGTAGGAATAAAATCTGCCGCTATACATGGTAACAAGTCACAAGCTGCCCGCCAGGCAGCATTGAGCGATTTTAAAAATGGCAAGCTCAGGGTATTGGTAGCAACAGATATTGCTGCCCGTGGAATCGATATTGATCATCTTTCACATGTCATCAATTATGATTTGCCGGATGTGCCAGAAACCTATGTGCACCGTATCGGCCGTACAGGAAGAGCCGGTAAAACAGGTATTGCCATTGCATTTTGTAGTGGAGAAGAAAGAACAGAATTAAGAGATATACAAAAACTAATAGGTCTTTCGATTCCTTTGGTAAAAGAACATCCTTTTGTAGCCAATGCAAATATTGCTGCTCCACCTCCTGCAGCTATGCCACAGCAAAGACGCCAGTTTTCTAATGGAAATAAACCTGCGGGAAATTCAAATGGTAAACCACGGCGTTCTTTTCAATCGCAGGGATCAAGGAATGGCAATGAAAGAAGAGAAGGTAGCAGGCAACATCAGCAGCGTTAACTTTTATACCTGACTTTCGGTGATGGTTTTTATGCAGCAGGCTTTGCTATCATTGTTTCAGAAACAGCAATAGTTGTAGTCCGTCTGGTTTTATTGCCAGATTCGTCTATGGCAGTAACAGTAATAGTATAAATTCTTGGAGAGTCGTCTGGAAGCCTACTGGCTTTTAACCGTAATTCGCCGTTTTCAATAATTTCCCAATCTTTAATGCCATTGGTGGCATTGCTGGTTACGGCAATATCAGTAGTCACTTTGCCACCATTATCCGAAGTAGAGAACTTTACTTTTACCTTTTTCATTTTATTATTTGCTGGCCATAGATTGGAACGAGAAAGAGTAAGTGGTGACAATACAGGAGGCTCTTTGTCTGTAACAACTAATGTAAAAGAACATTTCTGTCCAGATGCCGTAGTTATAATAATACTATGAGATCCCAACCGAAAAAATGTGCCTGATGCAGGAGTATAAGTAGCAGCACCACATTCAGGTGAAAGTGTTAATGACGGTAAATTTACATGGGTTCCTTCTTTACCAGCATCTGCACTTACAACAATATTTTCGGGACAGGTTAGTGCACAATTTTGAGAATATGTAGTTGTGCCAAGCCACATAACTAAAGTAGCTGCCAAAGCAATTTTATTCAGAGCCATGATGTTGTTATTTATATTTATTAAAGGTGGTTTGTTACGGATAGAATATTGTATTACAGGCAAGCAAGATGCCAAACTTTAATTAAATATAGTTATTCTTTGAAATCTTCTCCTTTTGAATTGAAGTAATTGATATTCAGCTATTTTTTATTTAAGGTCTCTTTTATTATTTATCCTGTAACATAACAGCCATATAAGGGCTGTAAATATTATTGTTAATAGCACATGCTGGAGGATCATTGACTGGGATTTATCATATGCTTCCTGATCTAACCTGCCAATAAAAGCAGGAACAGGAATCATGCGGTCAGACATTTCCAGGGGCAAAAATTTACCAATGTCATTTACATACACTTTACAAAGGCCTACTATGATTGGTTCGAAAATGATATAATAAAAAAGGAAAACACCCAAAGCCATAAATGATTTCCGGATGAGAAAACCAATCAAAAATGCAATGGAAAGTTGTGCAAAAGTCTGTAAAGAAAATAAGCCGATATAATAGGCCATGCTCCAGTTATCGGCAGACAAGTCTGCTTGATTAGAAAATCCTGTAACAAACGCTACGGCTGCGTATAAAAGTGTTATAACAAAGGAGATCAATAATACATCAATCAGTTTACTGCTGATAAATTGGGTACGGCTCCAGCCATCAATAATATTCTGACGATGCGTTCTGAAAGAATATTCATTATTAATAAGCATTATTACTACCACAGCCGGAATAAATACAAACCAGGATGAAAAATAAGCAACTGTATGCCAAGCTTCAGGAAATATATAAGGATTGCCCAAAGCTATTTTTGCCAGATCTCCGGCTGTAGATGGCCGGGTGGTGATATCTTCATATACTTTGTAAAAAATAAAATTAATGCCGGGATAGGAGAGTGCTGTTAATATCATGATCCACCAAAAAGCATTATACTTTTTCATCTTCAGCCATTCTGTACGTATCAGCGTTGTCATATTTTTTATGTCTTGGTGGGAAATATATTTAATTGTTTGTAAGTTCGAAGAATCTTGCTTCCAGTCTTTTCTTTCTTAAAATTAATTGTGTTAATACGATTCCTTTATCAAAGCAATACCGGTTAATCTCTTCCATGTTTGCAGTACCCTTAGGTAATACGATCTGTACAGTTTTGGATTTTTCATCAACTGTGATTTTCTGACTTAATTGCTGCAATACAGTTGCCAAAGCTGAAAGATTGCCGGCACTCAGCTCCACAATGTCCTCATCCATCAGTATTTCATCCACCGGGCCAGTTGTAAGCAGAGTACCCATTTTTAAAATGGCAGCATGTGTGCAAACTTTTTCCACCTCATCCAGTAAGTGACTTGCCATGATGATGGTATGACCCAGATCTTTTAATTCAACGATCAACCTCCTTATTTCAGCAATACCTTCCGGATCCAAACCATTGGTGGGTTCATCCAGCACCAATACTTTAGGGCTGCCTAATAAGGCAGCGCCGATTGCCAGCCGTTGCTTCATGCCAAGACTGTAGGTTTTGAACTTACTCAGGCGGCGATCATACAGATTTACTTTTTTCAACACTTCTGTTATCTCATTCTTCGAGCCTCTTCCGCTGATTGCATGAGTGATTTTTAAATTATCCACTGCAGATAAATAAGTATAAAAATTAGGTGTTTCCAGTAGCGAACCTATTTTTTTCCGTTGATCAGCAGAACCTCCGGGTTGCCCAAACCAAAAAAAATCGCCTTTGTTGGCACGAAGAACATCCATCACAAGTCCCAAAAGAGTGGTTTTGCCACTGCCATTCGGACCAAGAATACCAAATACACTTCCCTCGGGCACATCGAAAGAAACACCTTTCAGTGCTTTCACCTTACCATAATCTTTTTGTACGTCTTTTATAGAAAGAACAACACTCATGTTGAAAAATTTTGGCTTGAAGGTAAAAGAATTCAGGTTATTAAAAAGAACAATATTGCTATACGGTTGTTATACCTTTATTATCATCACTGATTCACCAAAATGAATACAATACTAATAACTGGCGGCACAGGATTGGTTGGCATTGCACTGACAAAAGCTTTGCTTTCCAAAGGTTATTCCGTTATCATATTAACAAGGGAGAAGAATAAACAATCTGCCATTCCCAATCTTACCTATGCTAACTGGAATATTGAAAACAGGACTATAGACGAATATGCCATTACACAGGTTACACATATTATCCATCTCGCCGGTGCCGCAATTGCTGATAAAAGATGGACAAAAAAAAGAAAACAGGAAATAATTGATAGCCGTGTAAAGAGTGGTCAGCTATTGGCACATAGTTTAAAAAACTTCTCCAACAAAGTACAAGCGGTAATAAGTGCATCAGCAATTGGTTGGTACGGTGCCGACCCTGAAGTGCCGAACCCCAATCCATTTAAAGAAGAGGATCAGCCTGCTGCTGATTTTTTAGGAACCACTTGTAAGCTATGGGAAGAAAGTACAATGCCTGTTGCTGAAATGGGAAAACGCCTGGTGCATGTACGCCTGGGGATTGTATTAAGTAAGAATGGCGGAGCATTAAAAGAATTTATAAAACCTCAGCAATTTGGTATTGCTGCAATATTGGGGAATGGTAAACAAATAATAAGCTGGATACACATTGATGACCTGATAAATGTTTTTATTGCAGCAATTGAAAATGATAAAATGAAAGGTGTTTATAATGCAGTAGCACCGAATCCGGTTTCGAATAAAGAATTGACTCTTGCTTTAGCAAAAGCAAGAGGTAAATTTTATATCCCTGTTCATATTCCTTCTTTTTTGTTGAAGATGGTGTTGGGTGAAATGAGTGTGGAAGTATTGAAAAGTACAACAGTAAGTGCAGAAAAAGTTCTTACTACGGGGTTTCAATTTAATTATAATAGCGTAGAAGATGCCTTGCAGCAAGAAAAAGTATCATAGTTCTCTGCTAGCATTTATTGTTGCATGGTCGGGATGCCAATAATTA
>JBBSJN010000212.1:0-5109 GCA_038257235.1 Chitinophagales bacterium | reverse complement strand
ACATATTGACGGGCCTATTATGATCATAGCAGGTGCCGGCAGTGGAAAAACAAAAGTGCTTACAACAAGAGTTATTCACCTGATGTCTAAAGGAGTGGATGCTTTCAATATAATTGCGCTGACTTTTACCAATAAGGCTGCTAAGGAAATGAAGGAAAGAGTGGAGCATATTCTCGGTAATGGTGAAGCCAGAAATTTATACATCGGAACATTCCACTCAGTGTTTGCCAGAATTCTTCGTTTTGAAGCTGACAAGATCGGTTATCCGCGGCATTTTACTATTTATGATACAGACGATGCAAAAAGTGTAGTGAAGACCGTTGTCAATGAATTGAATCTGGATGACAAACATTACAAACCTAATATAGTTTACAATAGAATTTCTTCTGCAAAAAATGCATTGGTTGGTCCGGCAGAATACCGAAATGATTATGCTATTCAGCAGGAAGATATGCGGGCCAATCGTCCGGCCATTGCACAGATTTATGATGCCTATGTAAAACGTTGTTTTAAAAACGGAGCAATGGACTTCGATGATTTGTTGCTAAAATTTTATGAATTGCTGAAGAATGTTCCTGAGGCTTTGGCAAAGTATCAACACAAATTCAAATATATATTGATTGATGAGTACCAGGATACCAATCCGGCACAGTATGAAGTAATAAAATTACTAGGTGCCATGCATGAAAATGTGTGTGTGGTGGGTGATGATGCACAAAGTATTTATAGTTTTCGTGGCGCAACCATTCAGAATATTTTACAGTTTCAAAAAGATTATGACGATGTGAAACTGGTAAAGCTGGAGCAAAATTATCGCAGTACGCAAAGTATTCTGCATGTGGCCAACCAGGTGATAAGTAATAATAAGGGCCAGATTGAGAAAGTATTGTTTACAGAAAATGCTGAAGGAGAAAAGATAAAGCTGGTTCGTACGATGACAGATAATGATGAAGGAAAATTTGTTGCTGACAGTATCCAGGAACAAAAACTCCGAAACCATTACAGTAATCGGGACTTTGCAATTCTGTATCGTACCAATGCCCAAAGCCGGGCTTTTGAAGAAGCATTACGCAGAATGGGAATCGCTTACACTATTTATGGCGGCATCAGTTTTTATCAGCGGAAAGAAATTAAAGACCTTGTTGCTTATTTACGGCTGATTGTAAACTCCAGGGATGAAGAAGCCTTAAAACGAATTATTAATTATCCTGCAAGAGGAATTGGTAAAACCACCATAGATAAATTAGTATTAGCCGCCAATGAGAATAATATAAGCATGTGGGAAGTGCTGCAAAAAGCCAATGAATTCGGTTTCCGAGCAGGCACATTTACGGCGTTGCAAGATTTTGTAACAATGATAAAAAGCTTTACTAGTATGCTTGCAAGACAAAATGCTTATGAAGTAGCATTTCATGTGGGTAAGCAAACCAATCTGGTAAAAGAAATGTTCAACGATAAAAGTACAGAAGGTGTACAACGGTATGAGAACATACAGGAATTGCTGAACTCAATAAAAGAATGGACAGAAAGTCCCGATAATGAAGATGGAGAATTAGTAGATAAAAGCCTTGGATCTTATTTACAACAAATCACATTGCTTACAGATGCAGATGAAAAAGATCCGAATGCTGACACGGTGAAACTAATGACGATACATGCTGCCAAAGGATTGGAGTTTGAGTGTGTGTTTGCTGCCGGATTAGAAGAAATGCTTTTCCCGAATGCTATGGCGATTAATACAAGAGAAGAACTGGAGGAAGAGAGAAGATTATTTTATGTAGTAATTACCAGAGCTAAAAAAAGATTATGGATCACTTATGCCAATACCCGTTATCGCTTTGGTCAATTGGTTCAAAATGACCCAAGTCGTTTTATAGAAGAGATACCGGAACAACATATGGACAGAAGTTTTGCTGGTGGTGGATCAAAAAATCAAACACAAAATAAATGGGGCGGCGGTTCTGCTTTCAACCGGATGAAAGGCTGGCAGCATAAAGAAGATGATGGTGAATCAGGAAGTGCAAGAAAACAAACCGGAGTGTATTTTAATGAAAAGTCAAATGTAAAAAAGGAAACACCTTCTTATTTAGCACCAAAAGCTACCATCGCAAAAGTGGTAGAACACAAACCATCTGCTGATTTTGTAGAAAGTGATACTTCCAATCTTCAGGAAGGACAAAAAGTAGAGCACCAGAAATTTGGGTTTGGTGAAGTATTAAAATTAGAAGGTGCGGCACACAATCCTATTGCTACCGTAAAGTTTGAGCATAATGGTGAGAAGAAAATTATGTTGAATTATGCGAAGCTTCGTATCATTACTGAAGGAGAGTAATTTGAAGTAAAATAAGAGGAATATGCCTTTGTGAAAGATTGCTTATCTTTTAAAAGTTTACCTAAGCAAAAAACATGTTCTTTACGTCCAGACATTTTCTAAAGATTGGATTATTTTTTCATTTTTTACTTTTCGCTTATATAAGCGCAGGGCAGCAATTATCTGAGCAATATTTTGTCCGGAAATATGAATCTTCGAAAACGATAGCCGAAAAGGTCTTAAGTTTGAAATATCTTTCCGATTACTATTATACCATTAAAAACTTTGCAAAAGGCGATAGTGTAATTGAAAAACTGATTATTGAAGCGGAGGCCTCTTTAAATACAGATTTGGCACTTCTTGCCTATTTTGAAAACGCCGGATACAATTCTTCTGGTATTTCAACTATTGAAAGATCTGAAATCACAAAAGAATATATTAACAGAGCCCTGGAATTCGCCAAAGAAAAAAACTTAACACCCTATGTTGCTTTAGCCTATTCTAATATGGCAGCATTGAATAATACAAACGGGTCAACAGAAAAAGCATTTAAAAATGCCAGCTTAGGTTTTACAACAGCTTTAAATACAACAAATGATTCAGCAAAAATTATTTGTGCTATTGAACTGGGTAATATCTATATGCAGCGATCTGATGTATTAACTGCTTTTAAAACGTATACCAATGCATTAAACATTAGTGTGGTCTATAAAAATGAGTCGCTACTCCCGCCGGTTTTTCATGCAATGGCAAATCTATATAAACGTATAAATAAATACGAACTGGCCAAATCCTATATCAACAAAAGCAGGTCTATTAATGAAAAAATAAATAATAAAGCCGGACTGATTAATGATTACATATTTCTGGCAAAACTTTCTAATTATACGGGTGCGAAACAACATTTACAAAATGCGATCAAGCTGGCAGAAACAAGCCAGAACTTTCCATTAAAAATAGAAGCGGAAAGAGTACTCTACTTTTATATGATCTTAAGCGAAAAACCATCTTCTGTAATTAATTATTTAGAAACACATGAGGAATTAAAGGAACTGTTTACCAATACCGGTCCTGATTATTTAAACTGGATGAAGGCTGAAATTTATTTGTATGGTGGTCTGCCAGACAGTGCTTTGCACTTTTTCCGAAAAGCAGAGAATTCGTTTAATGCAGGTTACGATCTGGCTTCCAAAAAAGCCTTTTTTGGAGAGTTTGCTTTGTGTCTTACTCAGGTAAACAATATACCAGAAGCAATTTCTTACAATTTAAAATCAATGGACATTGCCAGAACTGCGTCCGATTTGAATACACTTAAAGCGAATTCAAAAGAGTTAAAAAATTTATACCAACAACAGGGACAATTTGAAGAAGCGTTGAAATTTGATAATTTATATGACAGGTATAGAGATAGTGTTGATCTGCTTGGTAAAGAAAAAGACCTGGCTATTCTGGAAATTGAAAACGAAACAAAAGAGCAACAACGTCAGCAGGAGTTAGCCGAAGCTGCTTTGCAGCGAAAATACAATTTGCAGTATATGTTGATCACAATGGTAGTCATCTCTGCATTTGTTATAATGATAATGATCGGAATGTTTAAAGTTTCTGCTTTTGCAATCAGGCTGATGGGGTTTCTATCACTAATATTCTTATTTGAATTTATCATACTCTACCTCGATCAGAAAATACATCATATGACACATGGGGAACCCTGGAAAATATGGTTGATAAAAATTGTAATTATCTCTTTTCTTTTACCGCTACATCATTTTCTTGAACATAAGTTGATCAAATATCTATTATCCCGGCACCTGATCACTGTAAGAAGTCGTATTTCACTTTCAAAGTTTTTAAAAAAGAAAGAGCCTCTTCCTGATGCTGAAAAACAGGAAGAGGCATAGTTGTATATATTTCTTAAAATGATTCTTCTGTATCGCAAGCTGCTGGTGGTGGACACATGGTTCCAAAACTAAAATAGTAACTACCGGATGCAAATGGCAATGCTTTATACAATTCTTTTATCTGTACTAGTCCTGCACTAAGCAGACTTGCAGCTAATGAATTAGTAACAGGTGAATTTAATTTAGCTCCCATTTGACTCATTGGAGCTGCAAATGCAGATCGGGGCACTTTTATGACAATCATCTGCCTGCCTTTCAAGTCGCTGTCTTTTAAATTTGATGTTATATCAGGATTATTTTTTTTGTATCGTTGAATATCACTTTGTCTGAGCGAAATGATCATTACAGCTACATTAGAAATATTATTTGCTACACAAGCATCTATAATTTCCTTTAATTTATCAACCGGCAAGTTGATTTGCTCTGTTGCACTTTGACCACTACCCCTGATTGTATTCAAATAGGTGTTTTTGCCGCCTATTGCATCTGCTTTTGAGATAGTATCATTTGCCCAATCAAGTTTATTTTTTTGAGCTGTTGAACTAAAAGCAAAAATGGCAGAAAACATAATAGTACTCAGGAACCGAAGCCCTGCCTTAGGATGTAATTTCATAATAATTAGTTTTGAGTTATAGATGGTGGACAATGAATTTAGTAATAAATTCTGCCAATAGCAAGAAAGATTCTATTTAAGCAGATGGAAGGGATTAAAAGAGAAAGTATAAGTTATTGGTAAACTGACTTATTATTTGAAGAGTATTAATCCGTTTTTTGCAGATGATTTAGCCCATTTTCTGGATGATAGCCCTTTATAGGAGCGTAGAAATCAATAATCTTTTTAAAATCCAATTCTTCGTTATCAGAAGTATAAAAGGCCTCTCCAAGTATGATCTCTTTTTT
>JBBSJN010000211.1:0-5126 GCA_038257235.1 Chitinophagales bacterium | reverse complement strand
CTATAGAATACAGGAGCTTATCTTTACTTTTGGTTACTTTTCTTGAAATACCCAATCGTTTCCATCCTATCATCGCCATGCCAGCTAAGGCTACTTTTTCCGAATCCAAAACAAGGGCGATGATGCCGTGAGTCGTTTCTGTAGTATTAGTAATGACAGCCGTCCCGGTTAAAGTCATATCATCTCCTTGTTGGTAACGCCAGATGTTTCCCAGAGTCGTCCATTGATCCGCTAATGTACTATCAGCAATCACAAAAACTTTTTCAGATTGGCCAAAAGTTATGAATGGTACTAATATCGCTATAAAAAATAGTATTCGTTTCATTACTATGCTGTATTTAATGGTAAGGAAATAGCAAACGTTGTGCCTTCATCTACTTTAGTTTCCACTATTATCTCCCCACCATGTGCTTTCACAATATCATAGCTCAAGCTCAAGCCCAAGCCAGTTCCTAGTCCAGTTGGTTTGGTGGTGAAAAACGGATGGAATACTTTATCAACGATTTCTTTTGGTATTCCGTTTCCGTTGTCGGTTACAGAAATTATTATTTTATTGTTTTCTTTTTTGGTAGCGATAGAAACTGTTGGTTCGTAACCTTCAATTTTCAAAAGTTGTTTTTCATTTACTGCATAAAAAGCATTGGTAATCAAATTCAAAATAACGCGTCCCATATCTTGCGGCACCACGTTGAGCAGACCCACGGATTCATCAAAATCGGTTACCAGTTCCGCGTTAAAGGATTTGTCCTTGGCACGTAAGCCATGATAAGCCAATCTTAAATACTCGTCTGCTAGCAAATTGATATTGGTCGGTTCTTTTTTGCCATTGCTACTTCTACTGTGTTGTAGCATCCCTTTTACAATAGAATCGGCACGTTTGCCGTGGTGGTTGATTTTTTCGAGGTTATTTGAAATATCTTCCAAAAGTTCATTTTCTAAAACTTCATCTCGTTCTTCTTTACTCTTTTTTCTTTCCTCTTTAATTTCTTGAATCATCTCATTGCTCACTTCCGAAAAGTTATTCACGAAGTTTAACGGGTTCTGAATTTCATGGGCGATGCCGGCGGTGAGTTCACCGAGAGAAGCCATTTTTTCTGATTGAATAAGTTGTGATTGGGTGGCTTTTAAATTGGTGAGTGTCGTTTTTAATACAACATTCGCTTTTTGCTTTTGACGATTATTGCGATATAGAATGAAACCAATTAAGGAAAGAACCGCAAGCCCTGCCAGCATCCCATAGATTCTGATTTTTGATTGTGTTTGGATTTTTTCCTTTTCCAGATTCTCTAAACGCATTGCTTCTCCCAGCGATAGTTTTTGAAAATCTGCCAGATTCTTAATTCTTATTTTAAATAAACTGTCTTTTATTGTTAATGCCAATCCCTGGTATTTGTATGCACTGTCTTCCTTATAGTTTAGTTTATAAGCGAGGTAGAGGTCTTCATAAGCAGTTCCCATATTCGTTTTCTGATCGACTATGCCGCCAAGAGATTTAACCACTTTTAAATTTTCTATTGCATAATTGAGTGCAGAATCTTTTTTATTCGCCTGGATGTAAAAATCAACTAACCGATGATTTATTTTTGCGATATCGGTTTGATTGTTTTGAGTAGTCGCTGAGAGCAGGCCTTCGTAGTAATATTTACTGGCTTGCAACTTATCCCCTTTAACCATGTAAATATTACCAAGTGTAAGGGCATTATTACCCTTATACTGTTGTGCCAAATCATTTTTAGAAATTAATTGGGCATTATTTGCAAAATACAATGCAGAGTCCGGTTGATTGATTTTTAAATAAGCAGTTGCAAGGTTCATATTTGCAACCATTTGGCGGTCATAATGATTGATTTGATTTGCAATCCGCAATGCTTCTTTTAACTGAATTATTTCCTGTTCCGGATTTTCGGTATTAATCATCAGACCACCCAATACATGGTGCGCTGTGGAAAGAACACTAAGCCTGTCTTTACCTGGAATCGGATACTGAACAACTCTCCAGCCTGCCACTTCTTCATTTTTGGGGTCTTCCGCAATTTTAAGCGCTTGTAATAAATTGCTGAACGATTCCGAGTATCGTCCCAAGTTGCTATACTGATATCCTTTGCTGATAAAGGCTGCTGCTTCACCCAGTTTTTGGTTGTTTTGTCTGGCGAGGGTCAACCGCTTTTCAGCATAATATAATGCTGAATCTCTATTTACTTCATAATAGTACCAATATAATTCTGCATAAGCATTATGCTTTGCCGAATCGCTTATTGCATTTCGCAAAATAGTCTGCAAACTGTCAGGCTTGTTTTGCTGAGCATTTGTAATTATGGCAAGTAAAAGAATTAATATAACTTTCAATATTGTTTTCATAATCTATTTTAAGATGTTGGTAATTGAATAATAAATACTGTCCCTTCACCTTCCTTCGTCTCCACCTTTAACTCTCCACCATGTGCTTTTACAATATCATAGCTCAAACTTAATCCCAATCCGGTTCCCTGCCCGGTGGGTTTGGTGGTAAAGAAGGGTTGAAATATTTTATCTTTGATATGGTTGGGAATGCCAAGTCCGTTGTCAGAAATAGTTATGGTTAGCGTATTAGCGTGTTGGCTAGTTGGCGTATTGGCTGATAGGGTAGAGATTGTTACCTTTGGTTCATAACCTTTTTCTCCTGTCTTGTTACGCTCATTGACTGCATAAAAGGCATTGGTGATGATGTTTAGGATTACTCTTCCTATATCTTGTGGTATGATATTGATTTTACCTATTGATGGGTCAAAATCGGTCTTCATCGTAGCATTAAAAGTATTGTCTTTTGCTCTTAACCCATGGTAGGCTAATCTAAGGTATTCGTCACAAAGGGCATTGATATCCGTAGATTCTTTTTTACCTGTGCTTTTACGAGAATGTTCGAGCATGCCCATGACGATACTACTTGCCCGCTGGCCGTGCTGATTGATTTTCTCTAAGTTTTGTTTAACATCATCAGCTATTACTTCTGCATCAGAATAATTTCCTTTTTTTAACTCATCTTTCATTTCATCAATTAACTCATTGCTTACTTCCGAAAAGTTGTTGACGAAGTTTAGTGGATTTTGTATTTCGTGGGCTATGCCTGCCGTCAGTTCTCCTAGACTCGCCATTTTTTCTGATTGGATAAGTTGTTTTTGTGTCACTTGTAATTCCGTTAATGCATCTTCAGCTCTTTTCTTTTCTTCTTTCAAGTTTATTAAATCTATTCTTGCTTTTGTTAAATCTCGAAATCTAGAGAAGGCCAATGAAAAAACGGATGTCGCTCTTCTCAATAAGCCCCAACTCTCAACAGAAATATCACCAGGTGTTGCTGCTCCGATCGCTCCATGAGAAAATTTGGTAAGATGATAAGTTCTTTCCGGAATTATATCACCATAATAGCCATCAAATTTTGGGGATTGCTTAGCGCAATAGTTGATCCACTCTTTGCGGTTTTGGCCTTGCATGACAATGGATACTTCTTTTTGTTCGCTTTGGTGAAAATCATACATTTGTCTGCCAACCCAGGTATCCTGATAGTTTAGCTGGAAATTGTCGGCCACATTAGTCGTAGCTCCATCTCTAATATCTTTGAGCGAATACCAACATTCTGCTTCTCCAAATTCATCTTTGTTGATATAAATTGAGCTAGTTTCTAATTCTTCTACACCCAAAAGGCCCATTTCTTCTCTCAAAACATTTGCCACTTCGACCAATTCTTCTGGTTGTTGCATAGCTAGAGCACGAGCTCTTACTCGTTCCAATGCTGTTTCTATTTTTGCCAGTCTGGTTTGAGCTTCAGCTTTTTGTAAATCTAGAAATCTAGTGAATGTCTGCTCAAACACTTTCGTAAACCGTTTGAAGATATCATGTGCGTCGGGCACTTTTTCATAGGTGATGAACAAGAGAAATCCCTGGGTATATTTTATAAGGTGATTGATCTGGTAAGTTGGTAAGCTGAGACCAGAATCTATGATATGCTGAAAAGTATCCTTTAATTCGGGGAAGGATTTCATATAACCATAGTGTTGTTCGAGTTCCTTTCCTCCCAGTTCCTGAACCATAAAATTTTCTTCACTCTTTAGAAATTCATACATTTCTATAAAAGAATTCTCCCCGGTTAAATGAAGTTTAAATGGCTGTTGCAGGATGCCCTCGCTACTCATAATACAACTACATGATTTTTTATCTTCTGATAAAATATTATATCCTGCACTCCATGCAGGAATACCCAAGGCCTGTACTTCGAGGAACAATAAATTAGCTGCTTCAGGCAACTCATTACTATTTTGCATAGCCATGGTTCGAGAACGGATTTTTTCCATGGCCATTTCTATTTTAGCTTCCCTTGCTTGTGCTTCTGCTTTTTGCAGATCGAGGAACCGGGTGTAAGCCTGGTCAACTACTTTACCAAATCGCATAAGAATGGCATTATCTGAATCTGAATAGGGAGTGCCGGCATAGTTCAGCAGGTAAAGTGCAACACTTTTAAGGTACACACATGAAGTTGCCATTCCCGGAGAACTAAATACTATATTCTTTGTTTCCTCAGCTACTCCGTTGATATTTTGATAAACATGCAGAAACCATTTGTTTTTTTCTTCGAATGTCAACGTGTTCGTAAACAATTCCAGCCCCCTTGTTTTTGCTTCCTTATAGCTGTTAAACTGGGGATGGTCAACATAAGGAATCAGTATTTTAACCGGAAATTCCTCGTAAGAGTCTGCCATCCAAAGATTAAAATCATCATTTAACCTATAATCCAACATGATTCCTGAATTTGAAATCTCAAAACCTAATTGAACTAACTGGTTATGTATTATCTGTATGACATCACGGAGTTCATCACTTTTATGCATGGCCAGAGAACGGCTTCTCACTCTTTCCAACGAAGCCTCAATCTGTGCTTCCCTTGCTTGTGTTTCAGCTTTTTGCAGATCGAGATAACGCCTGTAGGTTTGACCAAATACTCCTGCAAAACGTTTCATTATTTTTGCAGCCTCTTCCGGTACCTGTTCTTTTGTAAATGAGAATACAGCTCCATCAGGAAAATAGAAATCGCTGTGATATTCCTTGTCGGGAAGCGATTGCATGTCGAATTGTGTAGGATAATATGCAGAACGGTT
>JBBSJN010000210.1:0-5194 GCA_038257235.1 Chitinophagales bacterium | reverse complement strand
CATGGTTGTAACATCATCCAATTGCCCGGCTGCATTCATAAAAATAAATGGTGCGCCGCTTTCCGCTAATGGACAATTATATCCACCCGGTGCTTTTCCCTTACGGCTTTCCAAATCAAGGTGACCGAGTTCTTTCATCTTACGAAGGCAATCCCCAAAAAATGATTTCCCACCGGGTCCAGTGGACAATTTGTCAAAACAGGCAATGGTTTTTTCAGTCAATTCTTCACCTGTCTTAAAAGGTCGCAGCGGTTGTATGCCTGCCGGTTCTGCTTCCACATCCCACGGACGCAAGGTATCAAGACCCAATTTCTTTTTCTTTTCTTTATAGATCTGATTTACTAATGGCATCACATGCAGCTTCACGGCTTCATGAAAATGAAAACAATCTTCTTTGCTATAATCAAATCTTCCCAGTTCTTTAAAACGAAAGTCACGGTAGTTTTTAAAACTAGTGTTGATAGCTACCTGATGTCTTTTTTGTAATAAAGAAGTAAATAAATTGCTCAACGTTTCTTTGTCCTCTAATCTTCTCTTGTTTATTTTATGATATACTTCTTCACGAACAGAACGGTCAGTATCTTCTAAAAATTTAGCAGCTTGCTGTAAAGTATACTCCTGTCCGTTTACTTCTATTGTCATTTTTCCGGAGATGGCACCAAACTGCTGTTGCATCACATTCAGCTCTGCGTTTATTGGAATATTTATTTCACGGAATAATTCAATATTCTTTTTTACATTTCTCAGATAAGTAAAATAATTATCAGCATCCAGTTCTTTGATAAACGTATTCTCAACTAATTTTTTATTTAGCTTATCCGAATATGGCTGCACTTTCGGTTGAATCTCCATCATAAAGTAATTGAAAGATTCTTCCAGTTCTTTATTCTCTGTATCGCAAGTCATTTTTATCTGCCGCCAGCAGGCATCTTCACTTATCACTGCTTCCAGTTCGCTGGCATCTTTCAGCCATTGCTCAAGGTCAGCCTTTGAATTGATTTCTCTTTCATCCAGCTTTATAAAATACGGATCCAGGCTTTCCCAATTGGTGATAGTGAAATCAGCAGGCAAAAAATGTCTTGGTAATTTTTTTATATCGGCACTGTAATTCATACTATGAAAATGTGTTAATGTGAAAAATGTGGAAATATGGAAATGAGCAAAGTCATTTTCACACTTCCACAACTCGTCCCGATTTTTCGGAATTCTCTAATTTTCAAATTTATTCAGCCTTCTTTTTCCTTGTAGTTTTCTTTGGCTTTTCTTCCACTTCTTTGGTTTCAGGTTCTTTCCTGGCTGTTGCTTTCTTAACAGGCTTTTCTTCCACTACTTGTTCTGCTATTTGCTCTTCTTCCTCTTTTTCCGGAATTTCTGAAAGAACAATCTCAATATTGTTTTTCTTCAACACATCAAACCATTTCACCATTTTCTTCATGTCGCTGGCATACACTCTTTCAAAATCCATCTCGGGATAGGCTTTCTCAAAATATTTTTTTACCGCAGCGGCATCTTTGTCATCCGGTAATGATCCTCCGGTTTTATCCATTGCATTAAAAACATCCACAAGATTCACATTATCCCTAACGGTATATATTTCAATGCTTTCGAGCTGTGTAAAACTGTGAACCCGGTTGGATACAAACCTTGTTGTTTTATCGTTTAGCGACCGAACAATAGCTCCATCTGACTTACTATTGACTAACTCAAATAACCCCGGCAACCCGGTTACTGCTACTAATTTACTGTATTCCATATATTTATAATAATTAAGGAGCTGCAAGATACTTCAGTTCTGGCAAACAGCTATTCAGAAACTTTTTTTGCCATTTTATGAACGGATTTTCTTTTTTCAACGTCAAACTTGCCTGAACACTAATAAAAAAAATATATGAAAAAAACTTTGTTTACCGTACTAGCTATAGTAGCAATTCACTTCACCACATTTGCACAGGGCGGTGGTTTTCAACGCAAGACTGTAGAAGAAAGGGTAGCGAACATCCATACGAAGCTGGATAGTGCTTTTAAGTTATCTCCTGAAAAATTCGCCACATTAGACACTGCGTTAACCGTTTTATTTAAAGCACAGGATGCTAAGATGCAGGAAATGTTTTCCAGCAGCGAAAGACCTGACCGGGAAACAATGATGGCAGAAAGAAAAAAATATACTGATGCAAGAGATGAAATGATAAAAGCAATGCTTACTGCTGAGCAGTTTGCAATCTGGAAAGACTCTATTGAACCTTCTATGCGTCCGCAGCGTTCCGGTGGAACGGGCGGCGGTGGAAATCGTCAGAACTAAACTTAATTTAAAATATTTGCAAGGCTGTCCCACAAAGGCAGCCATTTTTATGTGTAACAGGTAATATAGTTTGACAAATGGCGAAAAACTTTAATTTGTTTTAAGGAACTTGTACCAATGAAAAAAACAATATTACCCGGGCTGTTAATATTAGTAATACTAAGTAATTTAATCCCGGCAACTTCAAAAGCTCAACTGGCTTGTAGCAAACCCGAATTTCGTCAGTTTGATTTTTGGGTTGGCGAATGGGAAGCATTTGCTACGAATGGAAATAAATCCGGCGATAGTAAGATCAGCATAATAATCGACAGTTGTGTGATACTGGAAGAATGGACAGGAACGGCTAATCAGGGTTTTACATTTACTGGAAAAAGCTTTAACTCCTACAATGCCGCTACAAAGCAATGGCAACAAACATGGACAGATAATACCGGAAATACAACTGAGTTTTTAAGAGGAGAAGGCGGCAATGGAAAAGTTGTCTATTATGCAGATCGGGTTACAGATACTAAGGGAAAATTATTTATGCGAAGACTGACCTTTACAAAACTGAGCAACGATAAAGTAAGACAGTATGGAGAAAAAAGTGATGATGAAGGAAAAACCTGGGTGGCTGAATATGATTTGGAATATCGAAGAAAAAAATAATAACTTAAACAAAAACTAACAAATGAAAAATGCAATCAGCTGGTTCGAAATACCTACCACCGATATCGAAAGGGCACAAAAGTTTTATGAAACTATTTTTGAAATGAAAATGAATGCTTTGGAATTTCAGAATATAAATATGCGGATGTTCCCTATAGATGATCCGATGGAAGGTATTGGAGGAACATTGGTACAAACAGAGGAGTCATATAAACCGTCAGCAACTGATGGAGTATTGATTTATTTGGATGGCAATCCGGATTTGCAAATTGTACTTGACAGAGTAGAAGCAGCAGGTGGCAAAATACTTTCGCCTAAAACTATGATTTCTGAAGACTATGGCGATATGGCTTTATTTTTAGATACTGAAGGAAACAGAATTGCTTTGCATAATGCTCCAGCTAAATATCAAACTGGGTAAAAAATAATTTACATGAAATCACCTTCACTTTATTTATTATTATTAGTTACAATATTTTTTTTTCAATGTAAAAGCAAACAGGTTTCACAAGAAAAAGGCATAAGTCAATTTAAATGGCTAATTGGTTCCTGGATGATGCAGGACGAAGAAGGAATTGTAACGGAGCAATGGAAAAAAGCAAATGATAGCCTGATGGAAGGAAGTTCTGATTTTATAAAAGGTGATTCAGTTATCCCTTTTGAAATAATAAAGCTTTACAAAACCGATACTTCTTTTTACTATGAAGCAAAAGCAGCAGGTCAGAATAATGAACAACCCGTTGCTTTTAAAATGACTTCTTTTTCTGATACATCTTTTGTTGCAGAAAACCCGGAACATGATTTCCCCAAAAGAATTACTTACAAGCTTATTAATAAAGATTCCATTCATGCTTTTGTAGACGGTGGTCCATCAAAGCCCGAAAAGAAAAGTGAATTTTATTATTCAAGAGTTAAAAATTAAATTACAAAATATTAAATACGGACAACCCTTAAAATAATATATGGATGCCTTACAACGAAAAATTAGCAGACCGCACAAGAGAAATTATTGCTCAAACACATAAAAAAGTGGAGGAGAAAAGAATGTTTGGCGGTCTTTGTTTTATGGTTGAATAATAAAATGTGTGTAGGTGTGGAAAAAGAAAGATTGATGGTACGATTGAATCCGGATGTATATGAAGAAGTAATGGAGAAAGAAGGATGCAGGCCAATGGACTTTACGGAAAAAATAATGAAAGGTTATGTATTTGTAGATATCGAAGCGTTAAACACAAAAAAGAAACTGGAATCTTGGCTTACGCTTGCATTAGATTATAACAAAATTGCAAAAGCTTCGAAAAAAACAGTTGGTAATAAGCCCGCCTGAATGACACAGTCGGGCAGGAAAACAAAAAAATAAATTCAGAGATAAATTATTACTATGCAATCAAAAGCTACAACACCAGAAGGCTATATTAATGAAATGCCGGTAGAAAGGCAAGCTGCATTTAAAAAATTGAGAGCTGTAATAAAGAAAAACTTACCAAAAGGTTTCAAAGAAGAAATGGGCCATGGCATGATGGGGTGGAGTGTGCCACACAGCATTTACCCTGCGGGGTACCATTGTAACCCCAAAGACCCATTGCCGTTTATGGGCATTGCGTCACAGAAACATTTTATAGCAGTATATCACATGGGTGTGTATGCAGACCCGAAATTGCTGAAGTGGTTCCAGGCTGCACATGCAAAAGCATCACCTAAAAAATTAGACATGGGGAAAAGTTGTATCCGGTATAAAAAACCGGAAGATATTCCGTTTGATTTGATCGGTGAGCTGGCTTCTAAAATAACACCGGATGAATGGATTGCCACTTATGAAAAAAAATTAAAAAAATAAATCATGAGCTCAGAAAATATAGATAAAGCCAGTCCGGATGACCCTGTCGGACGGGCCACACAAACCCAGATTGCCAACATTGAAAAGAATACCGGTAAGAAACTGGAACAATGGATTGCCATTGTAAACAAAAGCGGATTTGCCAAACATGGCGAACTGGTTAGCTTCTTAAAAGCGAAACATGGACTTACCCATGGTAATGCGAATGTAATAGTTCATTATGCCAAACAAAGCCATGCCGGTGCTGCAGAAAACAGCGATGACCTGATAACAGAACAATACAAAGGCAAAGAAAAACTGAAATCCTGGTATGCTAAAATATTGACTGAAGTGAACAAGTTTGGAAAAGATGTGGAACTGGCACCTAAAAAAGCATATGTAAGCCTTCGCAGGAAAAAACAATTTGCCAT
>JBBSJN010000209.1:0-5247 GCA_038257235.1 Chitinophagales bacterium | reverse complement strand
TCCAATGCTGTACTACCAACCTTCGTTACTGCGGCTTCCACATTTACCACCCTTCTGTCAATCTTCTGTTCTATCAGTGGCTTTTTAGTAGTAACTACAACAGCATCTAAAGATTTAGCCTGAGGAACTAATTCTATTGTTTTCAGTGTTACTGAATTGTTCGAAGAATTTATTTCAAAAAATTCTGAAAATCCTTTACTATGACCGATGGCTGATATGGAAACAAAATACCTTCCTTCAGGAATGGCTTCAAAAACATATTTACCTGTTTTATCCGCAACACTCAATTTTATTACGGATGAATCTGTAGCTCTTAACAACGTTATAGTAGCAGACTCGATTGTTTTTGTATTTCCGTCTATAACAGTACCCGTAATTTTTCCGGTTTTTGTTTGCGCCTGACTGGATAAGGTTAATACTGATAAGGCAACTGTCAGCATGGTTAAAATCTTTCTCATTTTTTCTTTTTTTATGTTTGTACCCTAGTTTAAATATTACAGGACAAAAATAGGTACTTTACATTACCAAGTACATTGTTTCATATTAAACGGCCTGTTTTAGGGATAATCGGCTGTTTTCCTGACATGGGTGTGACGCAGTGCCTTATTTTGAGTTACTGATTTGCCATTTTTTGGGATAAATGGCGGCTAACTCCGATAAATGGTCAGCAACTTCGAAATCCGAAGCAAATGCCAGTCCTACTTATTGGAATCAATCAAATTGAGGTAAACTGCCCTTTTTGTGCAATGAAACGTAGAAATAAAAGGTAAAACAATGACCTATAAGCCAAATTCAGCCTTGATAGAGTCGTGGTAGGTGCGACCAGAAGTAAGACGGGTATTTGCTTTATCATCCATAGTAAAGAGATAGCGGCTATTAAAGTGACGGTGCATTTCTTTAATTCTGTCTTTATTTATGATGTAAGATTTTTGAATGCGGTAGAATATGCCAGGCAACTTTTCTTCTAATGCTGTAAGTGATTGATCAGTAAGATGTTTTTGTCCGTCAATTGTATTTATATAGACATATTTATCGCTTGATTCTAAAAAAGAGATATTCTCAAATCGTATCAGATTTATCCTGTCACCGGTTTTTATTGGCAGAGCAGCCGCCTTTTGTGGGACCTGCAACTGGCGAATTACTTCCTGCAGGCCTGAAAGATCTACTGACCTGGTAAGCCGACCAAACTTCTTTAATTTATCAATACTTTGCTCCAGCCGCTCTTCTTTTATTGGCTTCAATAAATAGTCAATTGAAAAAGTTTCAAATGCTTTTATGGCATATTGTTCATAAGCAGTCGTGAAAATAATATTGGGCTTTTGTTTCAGCCGCTCAATTACTTCGAAACCGGTTAGGTCAGGCATTTGAATATCAAGAAAAATCACATCCGGTATCATCTCTTCAATCCTTGCTATTGCATCTTTACCATTACCAGCTTCGCCGATTACTTCAATTACATCAGCATGTTCCAGCAAAAGACTTTTTAATAACCTCCTTGCCGCTGGTTCATCATCAATTATAATAGCTTTATACTGCTGACTCATCTTTCATCAGTTTATGAATAAAAAGGGAAACTTTTTTTTGGGGTTGATTACTAAAATGTATTTCATAGTTATCGGGAAACAATAGATCCAATTTATCATACACACTTTTTACACCGTAGCCAGGATTTAATTCATCTGGAAAATCAGGGCCATTATCCAGAATTTCAAATACCACCCCTTTATCGCTCCCTCTGATATTTAATTTTATCTCCGTCATTCTTCCGGTTGCTTTCATTCCATGCTTCACAGCATTTTCAACTAATGGTTGCAACAAAAATCTTGGAACCAGGTAATGATTAAAATCTTCCTCCACATCCACAGCATAATTTAACTGATCTTCAAATCTTATTTTTTCAATTTGAAGATATACTTCTGTCATCTCTACTTCATCCCTAATAGTTGAATAATTGCTGTTGCTGTAGTTAATACTGTACCTGAAAAGATCAGCCAATGCAATAGTCATTTTCCTTCCTTTTTTCCCGTCGGTTATGGAAAGGTCTGCTATTGAGTTCAACGCATTGTACAAAAAGTGCGGGTTCACTTTTGATTGCAAAGCATCCAGCTCCGCTTTGGCTTTTGATTCCCGCATCCGGCTTAGTTCAAGCTCTTTTGCATCAAACTTTCTTTTTCTCTCCACTTCAAGGTAGCTGATTACTGCATATACAAGACCCGTTGCACCAGCAAGATAGATGCTATTAATAATTGCATACTTCAGGTATTGCATTTTTCCGTCATACAAGTAATAGAAGAATGGAATATTAATCGCCAGAGTGCTGATAATTAATGACAGAATAACAAGAGACTTATGTTTTATGAAAGAAAGCTTTCTCAATGATGGGCTTTCAGCAATTACTCTTGCCAGGTTGTAAACCACAATCGTAGTTATTGTTGTCGAAGCTATATGCCCAATTATTGAATGGAACCAGCCAAATCTTGCCAGCATATAAAAAAAGCCTCCGCTCATAGGCAGTAATGCAGTAGAAAAACAAAAAATAACAACCCATGCTGCCAGATTTTTTCTAAGCAGCTCATTCTTAATTGATCCTCTGAATAAACGATTGAATTGAGTAAGCAGGTACAAACCAGCAAATGCAGTGAGTAAACAAACTGTAATTAATATTATATACTCAAGAAGTGTAGGCTCTCTCATTTACAATGCCAAAATACTAAAACGGCAAGATAAAAGCATTCCCCTTTCGCCAAATGCCGGATTTAAGGAGTGAACTGGTTATATTGTGGAAAATTTTTAAGCATGCTAATTGATTTCAGATCAGATACAGTTACCAAACCAAGCCCGGGAATGCTAGAAATGATGATGAAAGCAAAAGTTGGTGATGATGTGTTTGGCGAAGACCCTTCCATCAACGAACTGGAAAACATAACTGCTTCTATGTTTGGTATGGAAGCCGCCATTTTTTGCCCATCCGGCACCATGACCAATCAAATAGCTATAAAGTGCCATACTCAGCCTGGAGATGAAGTAATATGTGATGAGAGTTCACATATTTATCAATATGAAGGTGGTGGAATTGCATCCAATTCAGGAGCTTCTGTAAAATTACTGCAAGGCAGTTTGGGAAGAATAAATGCTGACATGATCAAAGCAGCAATCAATCCGGATGATGTGCATAAGGCTAATACAAGTTTAGTTTCGCTGGAAAACACTTCCAACAGAGGTGGCGGTAGTTGTTATGATTTTGAGGAGATCAAAAAACTACAAGCCGTATGTAAGGAAAATCAACTTGCCCTTCATCTTGATGGTGCCAGATTATGGAATGCTCTTATTGCAAAAAAAGAAAAAGCAAAACAATACGGCGAAGCATTCGATAGTATTTCAGTTTGTCTTAGCAAAAGTTTAGGCTGCCCGGTTGGCAGTTTATTATTAGGCAAGAAAGATTTTATGATAAAAGCCAGAAGAGTAAGAAAGGCTTTTGGTGGTGGAATGCGGCAAGCTGGTTTTATTGCAGCCGCTGGAATTTATGCACTGGAAAATAATATTAACCGCCTTGAAGAAGATCATATTCATGCAAAAAAAATAGGCGAAGCTATTTCTAAAAAAGATTTTGTAAAAATAGTTTTGCCAATAGAAACAAACATTATCATTTTTGAACTAGATGATACTATTACAGCACCTGAACTTGTTTCAAAATTAAAACTTGAAAATATTTTAGGCTATGCTATTGCACCAAACCGTGTAAGATTAGTGCTGCACCTGGATATAAATGAGCAAATGGTAAACAAAACTATTGAAGTCTTTAATTCACTATAATTACTTTTGCCGTATGTTACCTTCAATCAACCCGACTACAACTACAGCATGGAAAGAACTTGAACAACATGCAGTAACCATGAAGAAAAAGAGTATGCGGGAATTATTCAGCAGTGATCCAAGCCGCTTTATAAAATTTTCAATGTGTCTTGATGAGATAGTGCTGGATTATTCAAAGAACCTGATCACAGAAGATACAATCCAATTGCTGATACAGCTTGCAAATGAATGTAAAGTAGCTGATGCGATAAAAGCTATGTTTAATGGCGACCAAATTAATGTAACTGAAAAAAGAGCTGTTTTACATACTGCACTCAGAAATTTTTCTGGCAATCCGGTATATGAGGAAGGGAAAGATGTAATGCCTGATATAAAAAAAGTTTTACAAAAAATGAAAAGCTTTACAAAGCTGGTTCATGCTGGAAAACACAAAGGCTATACCGGAAAAAAAATAAAATACATTGTTAACATCGGTATTGGCGGCAGCGATCTTGGACCGTTAATGGTAACAGAAGCATTAAAACCGTATTGGATAGATGGCATACAAACTTTTTTTGTATCAAATGTAGATGGTTCTCATATTGCCGAAACGTTGAAAAAGGTAAAGGCCGACCAGACAATATTTCTTATAGCTTCCAAAACTTTTACTACGCAAGAAACCATGACAAATGCTCATACTGCAAGAGCCTGGTTTCTCAAGAAAGCAAAAAATGAAAAGCATATTGCCAAACATTTTATTGCACTCTCAACTAACGAACCCGAAGTGGTAAAGTTTGGAATCGACAAAAAAAATATTTTCGGTTTTTGGGATTGGGTTGGGGGAAGATATTCGCTTTGGAGTGCAGTAGGCATGTCAATTGCCTTAACGATCGGATATAAAAGTTTTGAGCAGTTATTAAAAGGTGCTCATGCCACGGATACGCATTTCCAAAATTCATCTTTCGAAAAGAATATTCCTGTGTTAATGGCGTTGTTGGGCATCTGGTACACCAATTTTTTTGGAGCTCAATCCGAAGCCATTTTACCTTACGATCAATATCTCCATCGTTTTGCAGCTTACTTTCAACAAGGAAATATGGAAAGCAACGGCAAATCCATTGACCGTAACGGCGAACCTGTTGAATATGCAACCGGCCCTATTATATGGGGAGAACCGGGCACCAACGGACAGCATGCATTTTATCAATTAATTCATCAGGGCACACCATTAATTCCCTGCGACTTTATTGCACCTGCCATCAGCCATAATCCTATCAGCGATCATCATGAAAAGCTATTGAGCAATTTTTTTGCTCAAACAGAAGCTTTAATGAATGGGAAAAATGAAACAGAAGCAGAGAATGAATTAATAAAACAAGGGCTTTCTGCAGAAGCAACAGCCCGTTTATTACCTTATAAAATTTTTAGCGGCAATAAACCTTCCAATTCGATAAT
>JBBSJN010000208.1:0-5320 GCA_038257235.1 Chitinophagales bacterium | reverse complement strand
CTTTTCCCCATTCCCTCAGCATCTGCAAAACCACAGCAAGCATAATAATACACAAGCCAATATAGAACCATTTATTGAGCAATGCAGCCTCATTAAAAACAATGAAAGAAAGAATAATTCCGTACAGCGGTTCCAGGTTGTAGCTCAGGTTTGCGGTAAAAGCAGATATTTTTTTTAGGGCATTGAGTTGCAAATCGAAACAATATACAGTGCATACTGCAGCAAGAATAAAGAGCCATCCGAAATCGCTAAAGCTTGGCAGGTAATGATCGGCCTTAAAATATTGCAGGTAAACCGGCAATAAAATACTCAGGAAAATAAGCCCACCACCAAGCTCATAAAGTGTGAGCGTCCTTGGCTTGTAAGTCTCCAGGAATTGTTTGTTTAAAATCGGAAATATAGCACCTCCCATGGCAGAAAAAATACCGAAGATGATGCCCAGTTTGTATTGTGGGTGGAAATCGAAAATGACATAAATGCCGAGTACTGCAAGCAGCCCCAGGAAAAGCTCGAATGGAACAATTTTTTTTCGCAACAAAATTGGTTCAAAAATAGCCGTAAAGAAACCACACATACTCAGGCAAACCAACCCAACAGAAACCGTAGCATATTTTACACTCCCATAAAAAGCTACCCAATGAAAAGCCACAATCAATCCCACTCCGGCTATCTTCAGCATTTCCTTCCAGGCTACCCTCTCCAGTTGCTTTTGGTAAAACATAATACCAGCCAATATCACAACAGTAAGAAAAATACGGTACCACACCAATAAACCTTCATTCAACAAAATGACCTTACCAATGATAGCTGTAAAACCCGCCAGGAATATAGCCAGGTGAAGTTGAAGAAATGCTTTTTTCATGTAATGCCCGCAAAGATAATTTTGTTTGGAGAGGTGGAGAAGGAAAATTTGGAGGGGGTTTTTTTTTCACGCAAAGGAGGCAAAGTAATTTCTCGCAAAGACGCAAAGGGAAGAAAAAGCAAAGAACGCAAAGGAAAGAAAGCAAAGTGAAGGCAATGCAATCTCCGTGACCCTCCGTGTAACTCTCTGTGGTTCTCTGTGTAACAAATTTAAGTTTCACAGAGGTTTACGGAGAAAGCCATTAATTATATCAATCAGTTTCAATATTTGGAATTTTGCCGGGATTTTAAATTTCAACAGCAGCGACTCCCCAAGGCTTAGCCCCTGAACCAAAAAATATATGTACAGTTTGCACAGGTAAAACACCTCGCTGACTTGTTGGCCCAGTCGACATTAAAAAAGGAAGCGACAGAAGTATTTAACTGTGCCCTGCTTTCCCGGAATTGATCACATTTACAAACCGGGCAAACCAATTTATTTCCTTTAATCAAAATATGCTGAGGCTCTGACTTTTTAAAAATACCCATTGATCAAACTGTTTATAATTTTAAAAACTTTTGAATCCAAAAAATCCCAATCCAGACAATTTTTCCCAATAACTACTCTTCTACCTGCAAGACGATCTTCCCGATATGATCACTGCTTTCCATCAGTTCGTGTGCTTTAGCTGCATCTGCAAGCGGAAAGGTTTTGTAGATAACAGGTTTAAATTTCCCGGACTCAATAAGAGGCCAAACTTTTTCTTGAATCTCAGTAGCTAAAGCCGCTTTGAATTCCAGGTCACGGGCTCGCAGTGTGCTACCAGTAATACTCAGGCGCTTTTGCATAATGGTTTTGATATGCAACGGCACTTCCCCACCCTTCATCGCATTAATGAAAACCAGGCGGCCTTCAGGCTGTAGCAGGTTTATGTTCTTTGGGAAATAATCTCCGCCGATCATATCCAGGACCACATTGATTTTCTTGTCTTTTAGTTGCTCCTCAAAATCTGCCTCTTTGTAATTGATACATTCCGCAGCACCGAGGTCTTCGCAGGCCTTACACTTTTCTGCAGACCCTGCCGTAGTATAAACAGTTGAGCCAAGCGCCACAGCGATCTGTATAACGGTAATGCCGATGCCACTGCTCCCGCCATGTACCAATAAACCTTCGCCGGGTTGTAGTTGCCCACGCTGAAAGACATTGTGCCAAACAGTGAAGACCGTTTCAGGAAGTGAGGCCGCCTCGGTAAAACTTAAATTTTCCGGCATAGGCAGGCAGGAACCGGCATCTGCGGCTACATGCGTTGCATAACCACCACCCGCAACTAATGCTACTACTTTATCGCCGGGCTTCCACGTACTAACAGCACTGCCACAACTTTCTACCACACCGGCTACTTCAAGGCCCGGAATATCTGCCGGCGCACCGGGAGGCGCAGGATAGCTGCCTTTTCGCTGCGCAATATCCGGCCGGTTGATGCCACAAGCTTTCACCCGGATCAGTATTTCATTTTCTTTTATTGTTGGCGTATCTGCCTCTTGGAGTTGTAATACTTCCGGTGTTCCGGGAGCAGTAATTTTAATTGCTTTCATGTGTTTAAAGGTAAGGGGGAAAAGGAATGATTTGGCTGCAATGGAGGACATCGATTGTTATCCTTAAGGATTACAAGATATAAGTCATTATCCAAAAAAGCAGAACTGGCTGATTGACACGATGAACAGAGCTATCATAATTTTCTTTTTTGGGGATCCTGTCTGTTAGAGAAGAAAGAAAGTATCATGATACTGTCATCATAAACTTTGTAATACATTGTGTTGAACTTTAATATAGTCACCTTGTAAATATCTACCTGCTCAGATTTTGAAAATAATCCGGGATTTTTAGAGATCAACCCAATAATGTGTTCAGTTTTTTGAGAAAGCTTCTCAAGTTGTACTACAGTAAAGTGAGTCTGGAGATATTCAATTGTTTCTGCAAGTTCCTTTAAAACATTGTCAGTCCAAAAGATTTTATAACCACTTTTCATAAAGCTTCATTGCGGATGAATGTGGTTGTATATTGTTTGTATCTACATCTTCTAAACCTTTTAAAATTGATGCTCTTTCCAATTCTCCGATAGTTTGCCACCAGTCTTTGGTTTCATCTTTTCTAATTTGTAGTAATTTTTCAATGACAGTTTTATCTTCTAAAGCAGATACCCATTGTATTAGTTCAATTTTTTGTTCGGGTAATGTAGAATCGATTTTCATATTTATTAATTGTGATGACAAATTTACTAAATATAAATTTTATTGGAATGACGTTACACGGTAATTTAAGAAATCGTATTCAAGCCATGTTTGATTCCAAAAAATCTTGTTCGCATTATTATTCACTTACACATACACCAACTTCTCCCGCTCCAGATTCTGCTCCCCGTCAAAACGGTAGGCTACCAAATGTCCGCCTTTAGCACACTATAGTCCAGGCAGCAAACGTTTTCCCTGAATAAAGAAGGTTCGCCGGGTAACTAATAGTGCCCGAAGAAAACGGGTTTCTCCTCATGCTTATAAAAATCAGTGGATGGTAAAAGAGTGTGATCTATTCCGGTATCCGAAAGGTTTGGGACAGGTTCTACGCTAATTTTATTGTAGGTCATTGCTGCAGGATCTTCCCACCACTTCATTCTGAAGGCTGTGCGGCGGTTACCGTCTTTGTCGGAGAAAAACTCTTCTGCCGGCATATTCATTTCTTTTCCTTTCAGGGTTTCTTCTATGGCAATATTTAAGGGAGAACCTTTTTTTACAGATTGATAAATTAATTCATCATTCAGCCGGTTGTTGTGTAATGTTTATTTGAGGAAACTAATGTTCTTCTCGTCCCAACAGGCATGAACTGCCCGGAAGGTTTCTGTTTCATAGAAAAGCGGTAAGGTTTTAAACCAGTCTATATATCCTTCGTATTCTTCCTGCCGGTTCTGAAATTGTTTTAGTGTTTCGTAGTGCTGTACAATGTTTTTAATTAAATATTTGCGAAGGTGCCCGCCTTCTGTTTCCTGGAAATGAAAGCACTGCGCATTGTATTCATGGTTGCCCATTAATGCAATGGCTGCATCATTGTCTACCATTTGTTTTACAATCTCTAAAGTCTCCCTGATCTTTGGGCCCCTGTCAATATAATCTCCAACAAACAATACTTTTCTCTCCGGGTGTGCGTAATGATGATTTTTTTTTGTGTACCCCAGTTTTTGAAGTAGTGCTTCAAGTTTATCTGCGTTGCCGTGGATGTCTGCGATTAGGTCAGTCATTGCAGGGGATAAGTTATATATCTTTAATAATATTGATAAAGTCTTCCAGTTTATATGCTCCATCAACTGTTCGCCTTTCATAAACCATGAAGTAACGGAAATTGTTTCCGGCTTTACCAGCCCAAAGGCTACCAAGCCTTATTTTAGGTTCAGCGTCTAAGTGGTCGCCTTTTGTTTCTAATAAAATAGTCTTACCGCTTTTTGTTTGTATGATGAAGTCTGGATAATGGTTTACAAAACCGTTTATTCTAAAACCTTTCCTTTCTATGTTTCTTGTCCAGAAAGCAATATTTGTCATGTTACCAATTTCATTTATTACCCTTTCTTCAAATCCATTCATACTGCCCTCTTTCTCATAAAGCGATTTAGTAATGTCTTTGGCTGTCTCACCAGGTGAAATGCTTTTTGGCAACCCAAATGAAGGCTTAATAAAAACTTTATCCGTGTCTAAAAAATCCTTGAATTTCTTTTCAGCAAAGTCTTCTGAAAGTGATTTTATTTTAAGTTTTATTTTGTCTGTATAAGTGTATTCGTTGTTTGCGAAGTCTCCAAATTGTTCATCTTTAAAATCTTCTAGAATCCGGTTAATAAATTTTTCAATTTCCTTGTCGGGTATTGGGTACATGTTTCCAATAATATCCATGATTCGTTTTGTGAAATTCTTTACTCTGCTCTCTTTTCTTAATGGGTCAAGAATGTAAGCCATGATACTTTCTTTTATGTCTCCGTCCAGTCTTACAAATGTTGGTGTGTGTTCTTTTTTTGTTTCGTCTAAATCAACTTTGTATAATTCAGAAGTAATGCTGTCAAAAGCAATATTGGTGTCGGCTTTGCTCAATGCAAAACCATCTAAAAGATTTTCCTTTTCTAAAGGCAACTCTTCTTCTTTTTTTCCGAATAAATCGTTTGCAGGAACTTTTAAATAAAACTGTGGTAAGTTTATTAGTTCTGCTTGTTCTTTGAAAATGTCTTTGATACTGTATGTTTTCACAAGCTTTTGTATTTCGTTTGGTAAAGCCGTTGTATTGTTTGCTTCCATTTCGGAAACTGTTTTCTCAAATGCTTCATTTTGTTGTATAGCGGTTTGTTCTATTTCAAAAACTGTTGTGCTTGGTATTTCAGTTTCCGTAGGAACTGAAATTCTTGATATGTCAATGTCGGAAGTAATATCTTCTGCCGTTTCATCGCTT